>JBQCGE010000442.1:0-5938 GCA_051955955.1 Verrucomicrobiota bacterium | reverse complement strand
AAGCCCTGAAATCTGGTTCATGCGGGTACGCATTTCCGAAATAATATTCTGTTCACTTCCCATCCAGAGGAAAATAAGCTGCTCAACTCCTCATGTCGATTGCACAAGCCAATCCTCAGATTCCCTGCAGAATCTTTATTTCACCAGTTGGAAATAGCCTTTCATTTCCATCGGTAAAGAAACAACAAATCGCCGATCAACCAGAATCGGAATTTGGGTAACCGTCTCCCAATTCACAACCGGCAACGTCGGACTGGTAAGGAGCTGATACCCGCTCTTTGCTGCATCCCATGATATTTCCACCGTTCGGGAATCAACCTGCAATATCCGGACTTCTGGAGGCATATCAACCACCCCGCTGACGATCAGGGCCCGGGCATCTCCCAGTCGCCTAAACAGCGGCCCACCCCCGCTGAATCCCCCGCGGATAAATTGAAAGGTTTGCGGAACCTCCGCAGACCCTTGCGCCCAATCAAAGGTGTAATAAGCCTGCGCTGTAAGCCCAATCACGCAAATAAACCACCGTGGATTGGTCGTGCTGTTCGCCGCGAGTGCGATCGGCGAAGGCAAATCAAGTGTGAAATGGGTCAGAGTCCCTTCCGTCGTGCTTGTGTATTCAGCTGGCGTGACCCTGAAGCGAGCCTCGGGCCGGACGGTATGGTCGCCACCATAATAGAATACACCTACCGGTTGATACGCAATCGTCCCCGGATCCTGCTTCCAGAATTCGATTTGGAATCCTAATTCGCAAGCACCACTCCCCCACCACTCGATGTGATCAATACTGGTCGGCCAGGGCAGAGTAAAATCCGCGAAGCATACCGCGTCCCCATCCAGGTCGTTGCCATTCGGTCCGGGGTCCTGCCACAACTGCGAAGCGCGCGACACTCCACCACCTGCGACGGCAGGGTGATTGACGACTAAATCAGCACTGACCGTCGAGGTCAGCAGTAAAAGACCAAAGCCAAACGCAAACAAAGCATCGATAGTTTTCATAACTTATCCATCCATCATCTGCCGTTTCAAAAAGTTCAGGGCGATGACGAAGTGAAAGTGGTCACCTCATCTCTTCTCACTCAAGAAACTGCAACTTTTGCATTCTTGCTAAGCCTCCCTTGGCAAGGGCATAGCATATTTTGCCATTGATGACTTAACAGCCGAACCCAGCGGTCACGATATCGCTTCGAGATTCCCCCTCCATCTTCACTATTTTCATGAACGGGGAGTTCCGATTACTCTTTGCCGCACCAATGCGGCCGAGGCTTAAGTCTCTTTTCCAACTCAAGATTCGATTTTGGGAACTCCTCTCGACGGGGGGATTCCTGATCTGTTTATTTTCAGTTGCAGCATTTACAGGAAAATATTGGTGGCTGCTGGATCTAACTTCACACTTCCGATTTCAATACGCCCTCCTGCTTTCTACTTTATCCCTCCTGTTTTTCATTATCGCCCTCCACTCACGAGAAGGAGCCAGTGAGAGTGGTCAAATCCCGTCGCCGAAACGCCGTGTTCGCAACCAAAAGACCGCGTCCGCTGTCACTTTCACACTCTTCGCCTTATTGAACTGGTCTGTAGTCGTCCCGCAATGCTGGCTTGGCTCTAAACCTTCTGACCTTCATGGAACTAAGCTTGGCGTCATGTTGTTAAATGTTCAAAAAAGCAATGAAAAGACTGATCTTGCAATTCGCTGCATCCACGAGAACGATCCCGATCTCGTCCTGGTGGAGGAAGTGGACGACCATTGGTGGTCTGCGCTCAGCACGCTTCAAACGAATTACCCGTTTTCTCTGCGCGACGTTCGCGATGATAATTTCGGCATTGCGCTCTTCAGCAAATTCCCACTCCAAAATGGCAAAGTGATATACTTTGGTGGCGCTGAAGTTCCCTCGCTTGCCGCGCAAATTCAGCTAAATGGCAACAGCATAAACTTTCTTGGAACCCATCCAGTCCCACCCGCTGGTGCATGGGGCACTCGTTTCAGGAACGAACATCTGGCGGATGTCTCAGAGTACACTCGGCAGCTTTCAGGGCCTTCAATCATCCTCGGTGATCTCAACACCACCCCATGGAACCATGGTTTCAAAGACCTCCTCAAAAACTCCGGCTTGCTCGACACCTCACGCGGACTTGGTTATCAACCCACATGGCCCTCCTTCTTCTGGCCCATGCGCATTCCATTAGATCATTGCCTCGTTTCCAGCAATCTCACCGTCTCACAACGTCGCGTCGGTGAAAGCGTCGGCTCCGACCACCTTCCAATTATTGTTGATTTGGTTCTAACAACAAATCAGCCCTCAAAGACCGGCAGATAATTGCTCGTTTCGACTGCACCGTGTTGAACTATAATAGCAACAAGAGCCCTGCATTGTGAAAGCACCCAAGCTAAGAAAACGGATCATGTTGAGATTGGGTTTCGGCCTTTACCTCGCGCTCTGGATTATCACGGGCCTCTTCGCTGATGCCTCAATCAATCGACACTTTAATGAGCAATTCGCCTTTGGATACACCACTTGGAGTGAATCTGGAGGGCTGCATCCCGTCGTCCGCGTGCCATATTCTCATCAAATGCGCAAAGCGCCAATCGCTCGAAGTGACAACGCCCCATTGTGGAGAGCGCGTTCAAACGGGTTTGCCATTGCTCCATTCCTTCTTGTCGATCAAGCCGCTTGGATCGATGGACCTCTCTCCGGTTTTTCCGGTGTGCGCCTCGTGATCTGGTTCTTCGGTTACACACACTGGTTTCCGTTAAAAGCTTATTGGGTTGCTTAAATCAGTTCTACTGCGGCGAATACCGTTTAATCCAAGCCTCTGGGCTCTCTCCCAAATCTTCGCCGGTCAGCGTACGTAAATGATCAATGATGTCCCGCATTGCACAAACTCTGTGACGCTCCACAATTTGATCCAGATTGGAACCTTCCAACTGCTTACTGCCAGACCTGTAATAATTAAATGTGTAACGCAATGACCCCGCAATGTTTGTAACCTGTTTAGCGCGTAATGCCTCCGCTCGCATCTCATCAAAAATTCGTGTCTGCTCATCTGCAAACGTCACGCGCATTCGCAGCTCGGCATATTGCCAGCCAAGCCATATGCCAACAATAGTCAGCGCGGCGCAAAGGACTCCCGTCACCTTCAACCCTCGTTGATCAGCGTCCATACTCACCAATCCAGATTAAGTTCCTGAACTCGCTAGACAAGACGAAGTTCAGGCAATCCTCAACTGACCCAATTCCGAGTTAGAAAAACTTAAGTAGTTGCCCCGCCTCTCATTTAACCCAATTTTTCCGTCATCAGTTTGCAAGTTGCGATAAAGCTTTCTTCAGCGAGGCTTAACCGTTTTGCCTGCAGGTGGAGCATGCCCCAGGTCCGAACCAGTTTTCTGCGCCCGAGCGGGATGGCCACCAGCGATTTTTCTTCAAGTTCCTTCCGCGCAACCCAGTTCGCCATAACGCAAACGCCAAGCCCGAGTTTCACCAGTTCCTTGGTTGCTTCCATGCTGCCCACTTCTATGACTGTATTCAGTGTGATGTTTTCGCGACGGAAATAGTTTTCAACCAAACGGAAAGTAATGCTGTTTTTATTGTAGTGAATGAAACTCTGGCGCGGAATCTCCGACCGCGGGATGGATGCCATCTTAGCCCAAGGATGCTGCGGGCTCACCAGGAATTGCAGTTCGTCCCGGAACAGCTCGTCAAATTGAAGCTGCGGCTCATTCCCCGGCGCAAGCGATAATGCAAGGTCCACCCGGCCCTGCAAAACAGATAAAACGGTGCCGGGAGTATCACTCGCCTCAATCGTGACGTTATACTCTGGGAATTTCTTCTTAAATTCCCTCAGCACCGGCGGAATGATATATTGACAAGCCGTTGTGCTCGCGCTGATCCGCAACCGTCCCTTCCCCCATTGCCCCAGGTGCTCCAGCGATTCACGGGCCACCTGCATCTCGCGCAAGATGCGCTCAACATGATGCAACAGTTGTTCCCCTGCCTGCGTCAGCACAACTTTTTTGCCCACCCTGTGCAAAAGGAGACATCCCGTATCTTTTTCGAGCGCCTTGATCGAATGGCTGATCCCTGATTGCGTCAGGTGAAGCTCACGCGCTGTCTGCGTGAAACTGCTCGTCCTTGCGAGGACTGCAAAGGCGCGAAGCTGCCTGCTATCAAGTGGTTCTTTCATCTATGAATCCGTTTCATCATTTCCATGTGTATTATGGGCAGCATTCATCACGCCAAAAGCCCTCCCATGGCATGGCCGCTGCTAAATGGCGTAGCGGCGATGGGCCTGAGTCACGAATGAATAAATTTAGCCAGGGGCTGTAAAAATTTGTTCACCACCTCCGGGCTCTCAAATTCGCCAATTTGGAACAAATGGAGTTACGAAGTTATGGACTATACAAAACCGTTCGACGTCGTTCAAACCATGGTCAGCGCAGGCGAAGCAAAATGCGCTCTCTCAATCAAAGACTTGTTACTCAGGGGAATGCTCTCGGGCGCTCTCCTGGCCGTTTCGACGAGTTTTGCGATCACCGCCGCAACACAATCCGTCCCGCTCGTCGGGGCGCTCGTGTTTCCGGTCGGTTTTGTCATGATTATTCTGCTCGGGTTGGAATTGGTCACTGGAAGTTTTGCTCTGGTGACACTTGCGGGTGTTGATAAACGACGCTCATGGGGCTGCGTTGCCTCTAATTTATTCTGGGTTTTTATTGGTAACTTAATAGGGAGCGTTCTCTTCGGTTTATTATTATATGTCGTCCTCACTCACGGTGGGAGCGAAGCCCCGGGTGGAATCGCCAGTAAAATCGTTGCCGCTGCGGAAGCAAAAACCACTGCCTATGCGACACACGGCGGAGCGGGAATGCTCACCGTCATCGTCAAAGCAATCCTTTGTAACTGGCTCGTTTGCCTCGGCGTTGTCATGGGACTGACTTCAAAATCGACTCTCGGCAAAATCGCCGCTGCATGGCTCCCCATTGTGACATTCTTTGCGCAGGGATTCGAACACTCTGTCGTGAATATGTTTGTAATCCCCATCGGCATTATGCTCGGAGCCAAAGTAACCATCGCCCAATGGTGGCTCTGGAACCAGCTCCCGGTCACACTTGGAAATTTGATCGGCGGTTTTGCATGCACCGGCTTCCTGCTCTATGCCACCTATGCAAAAGCAGAAGGCACTGTTGCAAACTCCCCTGAATTGATCGGCACCCCAGCCGAACCAGTCGAAAACCTGATCCGAGCCTAAACAAGCCTGGACCTCAGCACAAAAACTACTCTGGCGACTTGTGACAAAACCAAATCCAATTCCAAAAACCGTTCTTGGAACGGCTGCTCTCATCGCAACATTATCGAGCTTTTCTCAGCAGCCCCCCTTGAACGAATCAGCCACCAACAGTGTAGCATCGATCCCCTCCCCAGGTGAAAAGGATTCCGTTAAAAGCATTTTTGGCAACCGCATTCCAAAGGCGATCGCTGATGGAAAGTTTAACTTGAACGTCCGACTCCGCTTTGAATATGCAGATCAGGACGGCACGCCCGCAATCACGAAGGATTCGTATGCGCCCACTATCCGCACCCGCTTCGGATATACCACAGCTCCACTCTATGGTTTCCAGGCAATGCTGGAAGCGGTCAATGTCAGCTCAATTGGGCCGGACCATAATTATAATGCAGCCGGTTCGAACGGTCAGGCTTCGCGTCCAGTGGTTCCAGACCCGCCCTTAACTCGTATCGATCAGGCATGGATTGCTTACAGCTGCACAAATCTGTTTAAAGCCAAGGTCGGCCAACAACGTATCGTTCTGGATAACCATCGCTTTATTGGCGACGTCGGTTGGCGGCAAAATATCCAGACTTTTGATGCGGTCAGCGCTTCGACTGAACCTTTGGACCACCTCGATTTGTACTATGCTTATTTGTGGAAGGTCCATCGCCCATTCGGCGAT
>JBQCGE010000441.1:0-6759 GCA_051955955.1 Verrucomicrobiota bacterium | reverse complement strand
TTCCCCCAGCTGTTCGAAATTAAAATGTGTCAGCACGGGAGATGCAGTCGTAGTGAGGGCCAGCCCGGGAACGTCGTTCGTGGTTGTTGCGAAAGTTGTGCGTAAGGCATTACCAAGATTTGTCAGGGCATTGACTGTCGTAACGAATCGAGGGGCGGCAACCTTCGCCAGGCTGGGAACTGAGGTCGTCTCGCTTGCGCTCAAAGTTGCGGGTGCCGCTTCCACTTTGGCCTTGTCCCGTTGGAAGCGCGTCGCGCTCTGAGTCTGGGTCGCCTCAGCCTGGGCTGTTGCGATTTCACTCGAGTGTATGGGCGGAGCAGGAGTGTTTGCGACCGCATTGAACCCACGCGCTTCGGAGCTTTGCGCGATTGAATCTTGCGCGGGTGGAACAGCTTCGGTTCGCTCACGTTTCAATGATTTTGTCTCTGGAGGGCGCTGGGCTGCCAGGGGAACTGGCTCCGAAGCGTCTGGAGCAGAGAGGGCGTTATTAACGATTGGTGGTGGTTGTGATGGGGCTTCGAAGGAGGGTTTTCCCACCATTGGGCCGGAAACTTCTTTCGCCTTTTCCTGCCGATTCGAATCCTGAACGATTGTTCTTTGCGGCGCGCGTGAAGGTAAAAGCAGTCCTATCAAAATAATGAATAAGGAGAGGCCAAATGCGAATTGGGGCCAGAACCGGCGAAATAATGATGTCCAACTTTGTTTCCGCGTTCCCTGAGTTCCGTAAACCCGCTCCACTTCGCCCTGCAACATTTTGCGCGTGGCGCCATGCAGTTCCGGCGGCACGATTTTTCCGCGCTGGCGGGAATATCCGCGGAGCAGTTCTTCAATTGGTCTGTTCGGTTCTTCAGGCATTCTGCATTTAGTTAGACGGGAAAAGGCGAAAGATTCTCCCGCTTGAATACGCGGGCGGTGATTGCCTCGAGTTTATCGAGGCATTTGCTCAATCGAGAGCTGACGGTTTTTGAATTTAATTCGAGTTCCTGGGCAATCTCATCATAACTTTGGTCGCCGAAATACTTGAGTTCGATCAGTTCACGGCACGGATCGCCCAGTTCATCCAGCGATTCACGAAGCAAGGTCATTCGTTCCTGGCTCCAGAGCGCATCGTCCGGAGCGGGGGCATTACTCGGCGGATCGAGCCTTAAACCCGATTCAGGCGACTCGGCATCCAGCGAATAGGTCATGGCTCCGCCTCCCCGTTTGGCAGCATTCAGGCGTGCGGAATAATCCCGGGCTTTGTTTGCCGCGATTCGAAAAAGCCAGGTTTGGAATGCGGAGCGACCGTGAAAGTTGTGCAGGTTTCGAATTACCGCGAGAAAGACTTCCTGAGTGATTTCCTCAACATCGTCGAAAGTGAAAACGGGATTGAGCTGGTAAATGAACTTACCAGCCGCGGAGTAATAGCGCTCAAAAAGCTCGTCCCATGCCCGGGCTTCCCCCCGCATGCAGCGGGTTATCAGCTCTTTCTCCTTCTCCATCCGGCCAAAATTTTAACTGAGTGTTGGGGCTTTGGCGAGAGGCAGAAGAGGAATGCAGCCTCACGCCAGGATCAAAGGTAAGCCGCAGATTGCCACTTCTGGGGGTCAGCTTTTTTGAGCCACGCCCGATGCTTGCGGCGATCTTCCTGCATGGTCTCCTCCACATTGCGCGCCTGCAAATCGTCAAACAAGCAGGACTCTGGAAGATGCTCACTGCAAACACCGCAAAGTTTATGGCGGCGGCTGTATATAATGGAATTGCAATGCGGACAGCGCGCCTGCACGCGCGACGCGGAAAAGCGCTGCTGGCGAAGGCTTAAAGGGGACTCAACATCGGAATTAAATTCGCGAAGAGCGAAAACGTTGGTTTCACTCCGAACTCCCTCCTCCAATTCTCTGAACCATTTGCTCATATACTCCTAAAGACGCGCGAGCGGGAAATACGTTGCATTACATTTGTGTAATTCAATTCGATTTCACAATCATCGCTCGCACTTCAGTAATACTCCCAAGCCAGGGCTAAAGTTGCAGGAACTGAGATGATAAAATTGCCTTTTCACCCTTCCTTGCTGCCTTTCGCCAAATGTCTTATTTTGAGCGAACGGGCTTTGTCCGCTGGATATGTGGAGGGTGTTCATAGCGGGTTTGATGTTGCACCTGGGAATACTCGCCCAGGAGACAAACCAATTCACAAATAGCCAATCCTTCCCAAATATTGCCCGGCTGGTTGCATCTGCCAGGATGACCAATATTCCTTCCGCAACGGTTGAAGGCGTGATCACCTTTGTGCGCGAACCGACGGTCATATACATCCAGGATCGCACGGCAGGATTGCTCGTGAATCTTGCTGGCCCGAACACCTTTGCGCCGGGAGATTTTGTGCGCGTGACAGGCTCGCACTCCATTGGCGGCTTTTCTCCCACCTTGCAAAAGGCAGTCGCGACAAAAATCGGAACGGCTCCCATTCCGGAACCAATCAGCACGAGCGCCGAGGAGATATTGGAGGGACGCTATGACATGGAACTCGTTCGCGTGCACGGGGAACTGATGGGAATCTCCACGCGCCCAGAGCAGCTTGTGACGTTAAAACTGCTTGCACATTCGGTCCTGTTTAACGCCGAACTTTCCGCCACGAATATACCAGCGTCCTGGGAACAGTGGAAAATGCATTCAACCATTGAAGCCGTTGGCATTTGCAGCATTGGCGTCGATCCTGCCGGGCATCCGCGCAATCTTCGCATCGTATTGCGATCAGCGAGTGATGCAGTGATGACCAAACCTCCGCCCTGGTGGAACTTTGAACGAACCTTGAAACTCGTGGTCGGCCTCGGGTGCGTCATCCTGCTTGGGCTGTTTTGGGTGGCGGCCCTGAATGCTCGCGTCCGAGAACAAACAAGACTGCTCCGGGACCGATTTAAGCGAGAGATAGCACTTCAGAATCAATATCGCGATTTGTTTGAAAACGCGCATGAAATGGTCTTCACACTCACGCCTGAGGGCGCGCTCTTAACCTTGAATAAGGCAACAGAGAAAGTCATTGGCCTGAGCAGAGGCGATGCATCTGGAATGAACTTTGTTGAGCTCATTGTTCCCGAACAGCAGGAGGACTTCCGAAACTTTCTGAAAATCAGCTGCAATGAGGATCTCCCCAGACTGACCGAGTTTAAGCTTCATAACAAACGAGGAGAAACGGCGTTCATCGAAGTAAGCTGCCACCTGCCATCTTCTGAACCAGATGGCAATATCCTGCAATTAATAGCGCGCGACATAACCAAGCGGAAGCGAGCCGAAGAGGAACTTGAAAAACTGAACACCTTCCTCGAAAACCGGGTTGCCGACCGAACGGCGCAACTCGAGGCAGCAAATAAAGAGTTGGAAGCTTTTAGTTATTCCGTCTCGCATGATTTGCGTGCTCCACTGCGCGCCATTGATGGGTTCGCTCGGATCCTCCTGGATGAGCATCTCAAAACCGCGAGTGAAGAGGTCCGCCATTACATGAGCGGAATCCAAAAGAATGCGCGCAAGATGTCCCAGTTAATCGAGGACCTGCTTCAGTTTTCCCGGTTAACCCGGTCGGCGATGCAGTTCGAAACCATCAATATGGAGGATCTGTTCCAGTCCGTGTTCGACGAACTCTCCAGCGCTCAACCCCAAAGCAAAATAAAATTTGAAGTTAAACCAATGCCGCCCGCCAAAGGAGACCTCCCCATGATCCGCCAGGTCGTTCACAATTTGCTGAGCAACGCCATCAAATATTCGCGAAAAGAACCGAATCCTGAAATCGAGGCGGGCAGCAAAACCGAGGATGGCGAAACAGCGTACTATGTTCGTGATAATGGAGTGGGCTTTGACATGCGGTATGCCTCCAAGCTCTTTCAGGTTTTCCAACGGCTGCATTCCGATCGGGATTTCGAAGGAACCGGGGTTGGCCTGGCGATTGTTCAGCGTGTAATTACCCGGCATCACGGTCGGGTGTGGGTCGAGGCCGCGCCTGGAAAAGGAGCGACATTTTGGTTCACCCTTAACGTAGCCAGGGACGAACCAAGCGCCATCGCTGAAGTGAGCTGACCGGATATTGCTTGGACAACTCTCTCCCAACATGATAATCGCGTTCAGTTCGAATTTGCAGTTTATCTCCGGGTCAGTTAGACAGAACCCATGCGATTTATCGGCAGTGTTATCGAGAAGTTGCAGCGCCATCCCAAGCGGATTGTTTTCCCTGAAGGAACGGAACCGCGCGTGTTGCAGGCTGCCCGCCAATTTTACTCGTTGCGTTGCGGCGTTCCGATTCTTCTGGGGGACCGCACCCAGGTGAAGCACGCGGCTGAAAAGCTCAATTTATCCCTCGAAGGAATTCGGATCATCAATCCCGCTGAAAGCGAAGAGTTGGACAATTTTGCGAAGCGCTACGAATTGCTTCGGCGCTTCAAAGGCATCAAGGAACGCGAAGCCCGTGAGACACTGATCAAGCCCAACTATTTTGGCGCAATGATGGTTGCGATGCACCAGGCGGACGGAATGGTTTCGGGCAGCAATGAAATCACCGGCAGTGTTCTTCGCCCCCTCTTCCAAATCATCAAGGTCGCCCCGCAAAGCACAACCGCCTCAAGCTGCATGGTTATGGAAGTAGAGGACAGCCGCTTCGGCGAACGAGGCGTCATGTTCCTGGCCGATTGCGGTGTGATTCCTGAACCGACCGTCGAGCAACTGGCCGACATTGCCGTATCCACCGCCGAACTCTGCCGGCAACTGTTAAACGTGCAGCCAAAAGTTGCCTTCCTTTCCTATTCCACGAAAGGGAGCGCCACACATCCGAGCATTGGCAAGGTGCAGGCTGCCACGGCCCTTGCCCGCCAATAAGCTGAGCAGAAAATGCTCGATGCCGATTTCGATGGCGAGATGCAGGTCGATGCAGCATTGATCCCGGAAATCGCAGCTCGAAAATTGCCCGACAGCAAGGTGGGCGGACATGCGAATGTTTTAATTTTCCCCGACCTGAACTCCGGTAATATCGGCAGCAAATTGATCCAGCATGTCACGCGCGCGAACGCGTACGGTCAGATTTTGCTTGGCCTGGACCGTCCTGCCGCCGACCTCTCGCGCGGTTCAAATGCGCATGATATTATGGGCGTCGCGGCAATATTAGGCGTTCAGGCAACCGCGTATAAATTGCTCTACGGCGAAAACCAATACAAACTTCCCGCCGAAGGCCTGATATGAATACAGTCACCCCGCGCGTATTCATCGCGGCCACACGGCAGAACGACGGCAAGACAACCACCTCTCTTGGCCTGCTCGCCGCGTTGCAAAAATTTCATCCGCGCATCGGTTACATCAAACCCGTTGGACAACGCTTCGTCGAAATTTCCGAGCAAAAGATCGATGAAGACACTGTGTTGATGGACCAGGTTTACAACCTGAACTGCCCGTTGGTGGACATGAGCCCAATCGCGGTGGAACCTGATTTCACCCGCCGCTATTTGGAAGCGTCAAATTACGATGCGCTCCTGCGAAAAATTCAGAAGGCATTCGACCGCGTCGCGTGGGAAAAGGATTTCGTGCTTTGCGAAGGTTCAGGCCATGCCGGGGTGGGTTCCGTATTTGATCTTTCCAACGCGCGCGTTGCCAAAATCCTCGGGGCAAAGGTTGTGATCGTGAGCGGTGGCGGAATCGGCAAGCCGATTGATGAAGTTTCATTGAACCAGGCTCTCTTCGAAAAGGAAGGGGTCGAAATCATCGGCGTGATCCTCAATAAAGTCATGGAGGACAAAGTCGATTACGTTGCCGATTTTGCCCGTCGCGGACTGAAGCGCAAGGGCCTGGATTTGCTCGGAGTGGTCCCACATCGCCGCATTCTTTCCTCGCCTACTCTGCAATTGATTTGTGAGGAACTCCACGCCGAACGCCTGAACAAGCCGGACGGAATGAACAACCTGGTTGAGGATGTCGTGGTCGGCGCGATGGGCGTTCATAACACGATGAGTTTCTTTAAGCGCGGCGTGCTGATTATCACCCCCGGCGATCGCGAAGATATCATTCTTGCCGCCGCAACGACCCAGGTGGGAAAAGCCAAGGACGGCCTTGCCGGTATTGTTTTAAGCGGCGACCTGAAGCCGAGCTCCAATGTCTTGAAAATTATACGGGACCTCCCCTTCCCTGTTCTGTTCGCCAATGAATCGAGTTACCAGGTCGCTTCCCGCGTTCACGACCTGATCGTGAAAACGCGCGCCACCGATCTCGAAAAAATTGCTGTGATTCGCGACTTGATCTCGGAACATGTGGATGTGAAGAAGATTTTGAACTCCTTATGAACGCCGCTAAACTTTGAAGCGGCTAAATCAATGAATCAAAACAGCGCGACCTCCACTCCCGCCAATTCGGTGTTGCAACGATTAAACCCGGCACTCGCCACGCTCCCGACTTATCAACCGGGTCGACCGATTGAAGAAGTCGCCCGCGAGCAAGGCCTGCCTCCGGAAAGCATCGTTAAAGTTGCTTCGAACGAAAATCCTCTAGGGCCCTCTCCCAGGGCCGTCAAAGCGATGCAACAAACGCTTCAGTCGTTGCATTTGTATCCGGACGGAAACGCGTTTTACCTAAAGCAAAAACTGGCCGCGAAACTGTGTGTTACTCCTGCCAATATTTCGCTCGGAAATGGCTCCAATGAAATTATCGAGTTTGTCGGGCACGCCTTCATGCGGCCGGGAGTCGATGTAGTGGTTTCGGAATATTGCTTCGCGATTTATCCGATCATCGCTAAAATGTTCGGCGCGAACCT
>JBQCGE010000440.1:0-4434 GCA_051955955.1 Verrucomicrobiota bacterium | reverse complement strand
GTTGTGGCGGGATCCTTTCCCGTATTTGCATGTGCTCTTGCGACCGGGAGCCTTCTCCTGGCGCGTTCTGTGGGCACGGGATTGCAAATCCGTGAACGGTTCAAAGCCTATTCCATGGTGGACTTGTTGCAGGGAATGGCGCGTCTCACTGCGTTTCTCGTGCTCGGGTTGACTCATCATGCCAAAGCTGGCCTGTACGTCATTGCATATGGCCTGGCAGGTTTCATCACTGCAATTTCTGGATTTGGGTTTTTGGGGCAGCGATACCTGCTGGGCATGTGGCCGAATAAGTGGGATGCAGGACGGATGTTGCGTTACGCCGGTTTTTCTTCCGGTATTGTCGCGCTCGGCACGATTACGGGGCGGGGAGATCTCTTGATTTTGGGATTCGTTAAGGGGGCTGATAATGTGAGCGCCTACGGGGCCGCTTCCCTGCTCGCCATGTTGGTGGCTCAATTTGCGCTTTACACCAGTGTGCTGACTCAACCACGTGTATTGCGGATGGCAAAGGAAGGGGAGTTGCGACGTTTCTTTGCAGCAAACGCTGCGCTGGTGGTTGTCATTGGAATTGGAGCGGCGGTGCTGATGAGCCCCGCAATCCTGGGGCATTTAATCACCCTGGTTTTTGGGCATGGATTTGCTGAAACAATCCCAATTCTCAGAGTGCTGCTGTTTGGAGCGGTGGTGGATCTGCTGATCGTTCCCGTGCTGATGGTTTTCTGCATCCAGACCTGCCCGAAGCAAGTGTTCACGGGTGAGGCGCTCATTTGCATGACCTTCCTGGTCGCGGCTGGATGTGCCGCAACAGGTCGGTTGGGAGCGTCAGCGGCAGTTGCGATGGCCTGGGTTGCAGCAGTGGCCCGGGTCGCAAAGCTAATTTTATACGGAGGACTTTTCATGGCCAGGACTTCAAGAAAAGCCCTTGCCGAGTTCGAAAGCGGGGAGGCACTAACAATGTCAGCTCAACCTGCTGGAACGAACGGATAAATTTTATAACCATTCGCCAACTCGACTAATGGAACAGGAATCAAGGTGGTCGGGAGGTGAGTGGGAATGAAAAGCATGGTTAAGGAGAGATAGTTATATGGAAACTCAAACAGATATTCTTGAACTCAATCCCGGCCGGGGACGCACAACTGCAGGCGCGTCTCGGACAGAGACCGGGGTTATGATGAAATTTGCCGAGTTCTGTTACCGGATTTTCGAAATTGTCTTTGCGGCCACAGTATTGATCACAACGCTGCCCATCATGATTGTGGTCGGTTTGCTGATCAAGCGAGGGAGCCCGGGGAAGGTTTTGTTCTTCCAGGAGCGTGTTGGTGAAGGGGGCAAGACTTTCAAATTTGTGAAATTCCGGACGATGTATGTCGATGCGAAAGAACGCTTCCCGGAGCTTTATAGTTATAAATATTCAGATTCGGACATTAAGTCGCTGGTTTTCAAAATCAAAAATGACCCTCGACTGACACCCCAGGGAAGGTGGTTGCGCAAGACTTCGCTGGATGAGTTGCCGAACTTTTGGAACATCCTGACCGGGGACATGGCATTGGTCGGTCCACGACCCGAAATCCCGCAAATGCTGCCGTATTACCAGGGTGAGACATTCGATAAATTCAGTGTCAAGCCCGGCATTACCGGAATGGCCCAGGTTTCCGGCCGTGGGAATCTCGGGTTTATTGAAACGGTTGAATTGGATATGCAGTACGTCCGTGAACGTTCTCTGGCGCTGGATATTAAAATCTTGTTCCTCAGTATTCGCGCCGTATTCATGGCTGTAGGTGCGTTCTAATAATTCGTTGGTCCAATCCTGCCTGATATGTACCACCTGGATTTTATAGAACCTCCCGGATTCTTCCGTGAATCGGGACTAAAAGAGCAATATCGTGGCAAGCGGGTGCTCGTGCTCGGGGGCGATGGTTTTATTGGCGTGCACGTGGCCACCGCCTTGATGGCCCTGGGTGCGCAGGTCAGCATCCTGAGCCGCCGTCATACGTCATTGCTCGAATCGACCGGCATTAATATTTTTCGTGGCCACCTCTTGCAACGGGAAGTGCTGCAACGGGCCATGGTCAACCAGGACATGGTCTTTGATCTGGCCGGTTCAAGCGGTGGATTCAGCAGCAACAAGGATGCTCACCGTAATTTTGTTTCGGAATGCCAGCCGCACCTTGCTGCATTCCAATGTGCCGCGGAATTGCCAGAGTCGCCGCTGATGGTGTTTTGCAGTACCCGGACAGTTTATGGTCGTCCCAAAACTTTACCGGTCTCTGAAGATCATCCGCTCGCGCCGATCAGCGTTTATGCGATCCACAAAGTTACGCTTGAAAATTATTTGCAAGTATTTCACCAGACCCGCGGGCTAAACTACCTCATCTTCCGCGTCGGCAATCCGTATGGGCCGTATCTCTGGCAGGAGAAAAAAGATTATGGCGTGATGAACCAGTTCATCCTGAACGCTCATTACAGGCAGCCCATCCGCTTGTTTGGCGACGGCGAACAAATGCGCGATTACATCTACGTTGATGATTTGGTGGAAGCTTTGTTGCGCGGGGCAGTTCAGCAAAATTGCCGGAACGAAATTTTCAACCTGGGCGGCCCAAGTCCAATCTCCATGAAGTCCGCCGTTGAAGTGTTGGTGAAGGAACGACCCGGAACGCAGGTTCAATACGAGCCATGGCCTGAAGATTACCGGAAGATTGAGACGGGGGATTATTTCACCGACTCAAGAAAGTTGCGCACGTTTATCCCGAACCTGAAACAAACTGGTTTTGCTGAAGGCGCGCGACGCACCCTTGATGTCTACAGTCAGCTTCAGGACTCGGATATTGAGAATACGAATTTCGAGGTATCTGTCGCGCTCACGCAGGTAAAACAGGATTCCATACCACCCCAGCCTGAGTATTGGCATGGCAAACGAGTGATGATCACTGGAGTGAACGGTTTCATAGGCGGTGAATTGGCCCGCCGCCTGGTGGGAATGGGCGCGGCGATTATGGCCGTGACGCGTAAACCGTTGCGGGAGGATTTGGACGGGCAGGTTTACCCAGTGCTGCTCGACCTGGAAGAAGAAAACCCGGATTTGTCCGAAATTGAGCAGTTCAAACCGGAGGTCATTTTTCATATGGCCTCCAGACCGGATGGGCCCGAGGTCGAGACCCACGCTGCGCATTGCATTGATGTCAATCTGCGCGGGACAGTCAATTTGCTGGAACTCGCCCGTCGCATCAGCGTGAGCGCTTTTATTTTTGCCGATAGCGTGAAGGTGTTTGGAAACAGCCCCGTTCCACACCGGGAGAACAGCCCACCCGATCCCAGCAGTTCCTATGCTGCTTCAAAACTTTCGGCTTGGCATTACTGCCAGATTTTTGCCCGCTTGCATGGAGTGAAGCTGGTGGGGTTGCGTCCGACCCTGGTGTATGGCCCAGGGCAAAAGAGCAATCTCTTTACCTTCCTCGCGAAGGCAATTACCTCCGGCCTGAAAACCATTCCTCTGGCGGGAGGTTTGCAAACGCGTGATCCACTCTATATCGACGATGCATTGAATGCTTATTTGCGAGCGGCGGAAATGGCTTATCGCCTGGGCGGGCGTGCTTTGCCGTTGGGTGGGGGTGTTGAGCGTCCAGTCAAAGATATCGCCGGCATGTTTCTTCAGGCTGCCGGTTACGAAGGCGAAATTGAATGCCGCAAGGAAGATGTTCGGCCCACCGAAATGATGCGGAGTTATTGCGATAACGTGGATGCGTGGGAAGCACTCCACTGGCGTCCAGAAACCGAACTCGCGCTTGGGCTCCGAAAAACCGCGGAATTTCTTCTCGGCAAAGAATTTGGACGCAAGAATGCGTCGGAGTTAACCAACGTGGGATCGTAACGCTGGCGTGAACCAACGGATGGCAAAAAACATTTTCAAATCGTTTCGTTGGCTGACCACTATTCTGGCTATGGGAGTGACGCAACTGTTTGCGTTCACCCCCATAGGTGAGGTCGTATCCCAGCAATATGGAATAAGCCAGGTCGATTTTACCCTAAGTTCAGGAGCGATTGCCCGAATTGAAATTCTCGATCCGGCTATCGCGCGTGTCCGGGTGAACCCCGGCGGCAAGTTGAGCAACCGCATCTCGCCTGCAATTTCAGAAACACCCTTAGCTCCCGGCGCTGTTAAAATTTCTGAAACGAACGGGGTTATCTGGGTTAACGCTGGCAATATTCTTCTCAGCATCAGCCGAGCTCCATTCCTTGTGAATGCATTTTTTGCGGATGGTTCCCCAATGCTTTCGGATAGTACGAATTCCGTTATCTGGGATGAAACGACTGGAAAAATCATCGCAACAAAAGAGGCACGTCCTAACGAACATTTCTTCGGGCTCGGAATGTACGGCGGACCGATTGACCGGACCGGGCGCACGTTCGTGATGCGCAATACGGACAACTCCGGTT
>JBQCGE010000439.1:0-2796 GCA_051955955.1 Verrucomicrobiota bacterium | reverse complement strand
GTGCATGTATTTGGTGAAATCGATGATCACCGCGACATTGCAGCATTGTCCCGCAAGGCTTGTCCCGCACCCCCGGCTGGTGATCGGCGCTCCGAACTCGCGGCAGAGCGCAACCGTGGCAATCACGTCCTCCTTAGATTTGGGAATCACCACGCCGATTGGCGTTTGCCTGTAGTTCGAACCATCGGTCGCGTAAAGCGCCCGGCTCCCATGATCAAACCGAACCTCCCCTGAAATTTGTTTCCGTAATTTTGCCGCCAATCCTTCCGCATCCACATTCATCATCGCTCCTTTTCCTGGGGAGGGCAGGCGCCCCGCCTGTCCCCAGCGGGCGCCTCTCCCGCGCAAATTTCTGCTAAACCCAACCGTTCCAAAAAATCCTCAAACCAACTCCTTCACCTTATCTTCCAAAATGGTCGTCGCGATTTTCATTCGCTTCGGCGTTCCCCGCGCCATGGATTTCGCGAACCGCGCGGCCTGTTTCGGCTCTATCTTTGCAGGCATCGGTGGTTCATACGGATCGACAATCGCCTCAATCAGAACCGGCCCCGGAGTGGCAAAAGCCTCTTCAATAATTGCGCCGCAATTCTTTGGTGAATCGAGCGTTACCCCAATCCCGCCGCACGCCCGCGCATACGCCGCGAAATCGATCGATTGCAATTCACAGCCAAATTCCGGGTTCCCCAGCATTACCATCTGCTCCCATTTGATCATCCCGAGCGTATTATTTTTGCAAATCACCACCTTGATCGGCAGTTGATATTTCACCGCTGTGGCAAACTCAGCCATCAACATCGAAAACCCGCCATCACCCACAAACGCGATGCACTGCCGTTCCGGATAGGCCAACTGCGCTGCAATCGAATAGGGCAACCCATTTGCCATCGTCGCCAGAGTCCCGGAGAGCGAATATTTCTGTCCGCGCCGAACTTTCATCTGGCGCGCAAACCACGTGGCAATCGTCCCGCTGTCGCTTGAGACGATTGCATCGTCCCGCAGCCGTTTGCTGATCTCATGCGCCACCACCTGCGGCTTCATCGGCATGTCCTCGCGCGTGCCCCGTTCCTCCATCAATTCCCACCAATCCTTCATGCCTTTCTGCGCGTGCTCGATGAAGGACCGATCTTTCTTTCGGCGGAGCAGGGGAAGCAGCTTTTGCAGTGTCCGTTTGCAATCTCCCGCCAGCCCCACATGGATAGGAAAGCGCAGGCCCATTCGCGTTTGATCAATATCGATCTGCACTCCTTTTGCTTGTCCAGGCTTTGGTAAAAATTCGAGGTAAGGAAACGAGGAACCAACGATGAACAGCGTGTCGCAATCTTCCATTGCCTCAAGCGACGGCCGCGTCCCGAGCAGCCCAATGCCCCCCGTCGTATACGGGCAATCATCCGGAACGACTGCCTTCCCCAACAACGCCTTGATAATCGGTGATCCAAGTCTTTCCGCAGCTGCAATGACCTCATCCGTCGCGTTTAATGCGCCCCGTCCTACAAGCATTGCCACCCGTTCGCCCGAGTTCAAAATCTCCGCCGCCTTTTCCAAATCCTGGTCATCCGGCAAACCCGCTCGCGCCGCGTAAACATCGCTGTTATGCCCTTCCACATTCCGCTCGGAAGGCACGCCTTTTTTGACCGGCATCGATTGGAAATCCACCGGGAAATTAATATGCGCCACCCCTCTTCGGCTCAACGCGGTGCGGCAGGCTATGTGAGCGACGTTGCTGACATGGTCAGGCCCCATCACTCGGGTCGAGTAAAGCGCCACATCCATGAACACGCGATCCAGGTCAACATCCTGTTGCGCATGAGTATCGATCAAATCGTGATAATGATGCCCGGTAATCGCCACCACCGATGCGCCATCCTTTTTTGCATCATAAAGCCCATTCAAAAGGTGAATTCCACCCGGCCCCGAAGTCGCCAGGCAGACCCCCAAACGACCCGTGTACTTGGAATAAGCGCAAGCCATGAATGCCGCCGCTTCTTCGTGGCGCACTTGGATGAACCGGATTTTTTTCTGGTGTTGCCGCAGCGATTCCATGATTCCGTTGATGCCGTCACCGGGCAACCCGAAGATCATGTCAACGCCCCAGCTGATAAGTGTTTCAATAAGAATGTCTGCTCCTGTTTTGGCCATGATTTGCTCTCCCTCTTTGAACGACGCTTGTAAGTGGCGCTCTAATAAAACTCTTCGCAGAAAAAACTTAGCTCTCAATGGGTGCAAACCCTGAAAACCCGGTCGGATTGCAGATGCAACGTACACGTATTGTTCGTGAGTTCGCCTTCGTTCTGGTCAGCGCCTTCGCTTCAGGGGCAAGCCCTGACCATTCCTAAAATTTTGTTCATCCAGGTAGCGCGAATCTTGTTTCGTGCTACATTCTGCGTCCGGCGATATCGGTCGCCAAAAGGCAATGAAATACCGTTTTTTCCTGGGAGCACTCTGCCTCTGCGCATTGCTCGCCATCCTGTTTACGTCGAACTCGCATTCGCGCTCCGCAAAAGCGCCTGCGCGCGCAATCAATTTGCTTCAGGAAACGAATGCAATTCCGGTTTCTCTTCCGTCCGGTGCGCCAGCGGCTTCCCGTAGCCTCACCAATGCTGCCCCTGTTGCCCCTGTTTCCTCGGCCCTTACGAATGTTCCATCCTCTCTCAACGCTCCCCAGGCCGTTGCCCCGCAACCATTCTTACCGCCTCCCAACGACCCCGGCCTTTCCCCCGAAGCAATCGAACAGATCAGCAATTTGCAATCCGAGAAAAAGACCCGCAGCCCTATCGAACAGCGCATTAATTCAAACTT
>JBQCGE010000438.1:0-8084 GCA_051955955.1 Verrucomicrobiota bacterium | reverse complement strand
ATATTCCGGTTCCTCCGAAAGGAATCGAACGGCGCCATAAACCGGTTTACCATCAAAATAGTGAAGCGTAATTTTTCCATCCCCGCGGCGCAGTTCATCGAAGGCATCCCGTCCCCAGAATGCCGCAATGTGATTGCCGTTGGCCAGAATGGAATCCGCATGTTGGAATTGACCGGACCATTCAAGGCTTGCACTAAATGGCTTCTCGCACTGGATAAAAATCGAGTGGCCGGGTGGGATGAGCGTTACGCGATGAATATCAGCGGGAGACCATATGATCACCTCTGGAAATCCTTCAGCCTTGAGGGCATTGGCAAGATCTTTGGTGAGGTCTGAATCTGCCGTTTTAAGGCCGAGATGCGGAATCGCAGCGAGAAATTGAAAAGGGTTGCGTCCCACGGCTTGCGCGAGTTGAAACCAATCGTGGTTTGGCATTTGCTCGGGCTCAAGTTGATGAGAGAGAAGGCTTATAGCCCAGGCATGGATGGCGCGAATGTGCGTCGATCTTGGCAAAGTAAAGTCCAAATACGATTGCGTTCTCGGCGCGAACCTGCATCCGGAATTTCCTGTCGATCGGCATATTTTTGTGAAGCGCATCCAAATTTGGGCGAACGCGAATGGCTTCATTTCCCCACTCGACCGAGATGCGCTTCAACATTTCGAGGCAGGTCCACCGGCTCGCTGGCAGTTCTCGGTCATTGCCGGGGATGGCAGGATTGCTCGCATCCAAGTAACAGCCGACATGCTCTATGGCTCCAACACTACTGTATTCCGAATCGAACAGGTCAGCGGCAAGCAGGATTGTAACGTCAGCGCCACGGTTCGGTTCGGGATTGAAGATCGGAATTTCCATAACCAGACGGAATACAACGGCGGAACCGATCACCATTTTTCGAACAACATCAAAACGTTTCAGAACGGTTTTGAGTTTCAGCCTGCGTCGGATCGCAAGCTCCGCGTCATCGCGAGCTATGGCAAGTTTAACCCTGCTCCTGAATGGAGTTTTGGCCTGCCGCACACGGTTGAACAAACACGGGGGCAGCAAGGCCAGGGCGATGCCTACAGCCCGGGTTGGTTCGAACTCCCTCTGAATAACCCAGTCCTCTTGATGGCTACGGCTGAGGATCCGACCCCGGAGTTTCCAATTCATTTTGAAGCCGGTCGCAAAACGAGAAACGAAGAAGCCATCGCCAAATCCACTCTCACCGATAAATTTGGCCAACAACTCGCGCTTGCTGCACAAGCCTTTGTCGTCCGTCGCAATGACATTAAAACCATCATCGCGGGCTACCCATGGTTTCTCGATTGGGGACGCGATTCACTCATTTGCGCGCGCGGACTCCTCGCGGGTGGCATGCGGGATGAGGTGCTTCAACTGCTGATTGCGTTTGGGCGGTTCGAGGAAAGCGGCACACTCCCAAACACAATCCATGGCGCGGATGCTTCCACTCGCGACACCTCGGACGCGCCGCTTTGGTACGGGATTGTTTGCGAGGAACTCGCCGCGTTGGCAGGAACAGAAATTTACGACGTGCAGGTTACACCAGGTGGCAGAACGATCCGCGAAGTGCTCTTTTCCATTGCGGAAGGCTACGCGCGCGGAACACCGAATCGCATTCACATGGATGCCGAGTCCGCCCTGGTTTGGAGCCCTTCACACTTCACCTGGATGGATACGAATTACCCTGCGGGAACCCCACGCGAAGGTTACCCTGTTGAGATCCAGGCACTCTGGATTCGACTTCTCCGTCAACTCGCGCAGATCGATAACCGCACCCAACCCCCTCACGATTGGAATACGCTTGCCACGCGCGCTGAGCAATCGCTGGTTCAATTATTCTGGATTGAAGAAAAAGGGTGGCTTGCGGATGTCCTGCTCGCGCCGTATGGAGGCCCGGCGCGAACGGCTACGCAGGACGATGCGCTGCGCAGCAATTGCGTTATTCCATTGAGTTTCGATCTTATCCCTATTGAGCAGGGCCGCCGTTGCCTGCTTGCTGTCCAGCAACATCTGGTCATTCCGGGTGCCCTTCGCTCCCTTGCACCGCTTCCGGTCCGGGTTCCGCTCGCGATTCATGGGCCGGATTGGCGTTTGCTGAATAATCCGCACGAACCCTACTGGCCCCGCTACGAAGGAGATGAAGACACTCGTCGGAAGCCCGCTTACCATAACGGCACCGCATGGACCTGGACCTTCCCCGGTTTCTGCGAAGCGATCGTCCATCTGTGGCCGAACTCGCCCGAAGCGCTTCGAGCGGCAAGGGCCTTCCTGGGCAGCATGAGTGAAATCCTGGGCTCCGGCTGCATCGGCCAAACACCCGAAATCCTGGATGGCGATGCGCCTCACACGGCACGCGGATGCGATGCCCAATCATGGGGAGTGACCGAAGCGCTCCGCGTGTGGAAACGGCTTTCCCCTAAATCGAAACCTTGAACTGTTCGCCTCGCTTCACGCTCAATGAAAATGCCGCGAGCAATTGCGGAATCTGCTCCAGGTCTTTCAGATTGATCATTTCCACCGGCGAATGCATGTAGCGGTTCGGCAGGCTGATCAGTGCGCTTGGAATCCCGCCGCGCGTCCAAAAAATCACGTCAGTGTCCGTGCCGCTTGTGGCGGACATTGCTTCAAACTGCAATTTGATCTTCTCCTGCTTCGCGACTTTTTCCAGCCGCGCAACAACTTCCGGGTGATTGCATCCACCGCGGGTAATCGCCGGGCCTTTCCCCATTCGGATTTCGCCATGCTGCTGCTGGTTGACTGTCGGATAATCCGTCGCATGGGTCACATCCACGACCAGTGCGCAATCAGGTTTGAGGCTATACGCAATCTGCCGCGCGCCGAGCAAACCGAGCTCCTCCATGATGTTGCTCACCGCGCAAATCTCTGCCTTCAACTCCCCTTTGCGCCCGCTCAGCAGCCGCAATGTTTCCGCGACGGAGAACGTGCCGATTTTATTATCAAATGCCCGTCCGATCGCAAGATCACCACGTAATGATTCGAACTCATCGACCAGCGTGATCGGATCTCCAATTTGCACCAACTTCTCCGCCTCGCGGCGGCTGCTCACCCCGATATCGATAAAAATATCCTCCATTTTCGGAACTTTCCGTTCCCCTTCCTGCTTCGTTAAATGCGGCGCCACATTCCCTACCACTCCCCGCACCGCTCCCTTTTTCGAATGAATCGTCACCCGCTGTGCGCGCACAATCGCGGGATCGACCCCGCCCAATTTCCGCACATAAATAAAACCATCCTTGTTGATGAAATTCACCGTCATTCCAATTTCATCTGCATGCCCCGCCAGCATCACACGCGGCGATCCCCCTTTGTTCAAGATAGCCACCGCATTCCCATACGCATCGGTGAACGTTTCATCCGCGTATTGCTTCACGTAATTCAGCCACACCCGTTGTCCACGCGCTTCATGGCCGGACGGACTTGGCGTATTCACCAGCAAGCGCAAAAACTGTATCGATTCCTCTCGCATCTCGGCAGATTATAACCACTCCGCCCAAAAGCCAACCTCGTGCACAAGTGGATTGATCGGTCCTCCAAAATTTGTTCGAACATTCACGCTTGCGGAGGGGATGCCCGATTGTTTGAATCATTCAATGGAATCGAAGTTTCCGACGATTATTCCCGGTTTGCGCAGTCCTTCAGCGCAGGTGAAGGGTTTGGTTTATTTCGGGCGAATGCTGGACAAGATCCGGCTTGCTGCGGCAGGGAAGTTGCCTGAGGGATGGCAACCCGCACGGGGCACTGCCATGACCGGAAGTTTTGATGCGCGCTGCTGCCGGTTCCTTCACATTGATTACGCAGCTATCGAAGCGGAAACTTTGAAAGGCAGGTCGGATGAAGATTTGCTCGAATGGGCCTTTGCCACAGGCCGTCGCCCTACCGATGAAGAGATCGAAATCTGGAACGCTTTCATGTCCAAACGCGGATGGCGCGATGCTGGAACACAGCGTCTGAACGAAAGACTTGCGGAGATTGGGTTGCCCGCGGGAACTGTGCTGACGATGTTCGAGTTTATCGATCTGGACGAAGGCCGCTTGTCAGTGGAAGGAGCAAAGGCGAATCGATAACGTAAAGGTAACCGTCAGCGGCTCCCGGTTATGAAACGAGAGTCCCCCCTTCCACCTTCCAACGAGGAAGGGGGCACGACTGCTGAGACTCCCACTACTTTCTCTACACCAAATCTAATTACCGCCGCTTCGACGTTGCCTTGGCTGGCTTGCGCGCGCGGGAGTTGCTCTTGCTCTTGGAACTTTTGGAAGAGGAACTCCGACTTGAACTTTGGGGTTCTTCATCCTCCTCACCTTCTTCTTCGGCCTCTTCGTTGACTCCCTGCTCGGCCAGCTCGGTCAATTTTTCATCTGTATTTTTTTCTTCCTCCAATGTTTCTCTCAGCAAATCCGCCGCTTCATCATTGCCAAGCAACTCGGCCCATGTCGCCAGCGTGCCATAAGAAGCGATTTCATAATGCTCCACTTTTTGCGCCGCGCTGATGATACCGGCATCAAGAGCGGGAGAACCTTTCCACTCTTCCATGATGGTCTTTCCCTCCGCGACCAATCCTTCCATTGCTTCGCATTTTTTTCCTTTCACCGGTTTGCCAAACAATTCGAACACTTGTTCCAGCCGCTCCACGTGGGTCTGAGTTTCTTCGAGGTGCATTTCAATCGCTTCGCGCAGCTCGTCTGCCTCCGCCGCTTTGGCCATTTTGGGCAATGTCTTCACCAAAAGCTTTTCGGCATAAAGAATGTCCGCCAATTCATCCAAAAAGAGTTCGTTTAATTCGCTCATAATAGTTCTCTGTTTTCCCCCGGGGATGTCCCGTAAGTTTATCGTTTCTTCAGTTCACCATTTCGGCGCGCGCTGTGAGAATAGGGTTATTCCCCGGTTGCGCGATAGGCGACCGGTTGTGTGATGCCTAATGGGCAGCCGATCCGCATCGAAGTGGGTCATCGTTGATCCGCGGATTCGAATTGGTATTGGAGTGGAAAATATGCGAATGTGCCCTGCTGCTTTTGGGTAGCGGCGAGAACCTTGCCAGAGTCATTATCAACCCAGGTCGTGAGTACTTCAGCCATGCAGTCACTGGTGCAAGAGCTGAAGGAGGGAGCTGTTTTGTCCCTCGAAGGAATTTCGGTATCTGCTCAATCCTTCATCTGTGCGCTCCTGCGCGAGGTTTATCCCACCCGGCCAATCCTCATTGTGACACCGGGAGTAAAGGCGCAGGAATCAATGCAGCAGGATCTGGAAACCTGGGCGGCGCAATTCCAAAAGCAATCAAAAGGTTCCCAAAATTCCGAGGTAACGCAGGCCCTTTATTATCCGGCCTGGGAAGTTCTGCCGCATGATTCGCGATTGCCCCATGCAGATGTAATTCCAGAGCGCCTCCAAACATTGGTGGAACTGGGCAAAAATTCTACAAACGCAAAGTCAGTTATCACCAGCGTGGCAGCCCTCATGCAAAAAACCTTTCCAGCGGACAGTCTGGAAAATGACACTCGAATTTTGCGCAAAGGAGAACGCATTGATCCGCTCGATTTGATTGAATGGCTTGAGGACCATGGGTACGAGTCCGAGGTGCAGGTCAATTCCAAGGGGGAGATTGCTTTACGCGGCGGAATTATCGACTTATACCCGCTCCCTTCGCCCTGGCCAGTGCGGCTCGAGTTCTTTGGCGATGACTTGGATTCGCTTCGGCATTTTGATCCCCATACCCAAATTTCCAGGGATAACATCGAGGAGATCGCTGTTCCGCCAGCAGGTGAGTTAACCGTCTTGAAAAAACGGGTCGAAAAGGAACCGACGCTGCAACTCGGAACCTTGATCGATTATTTACCTCCAGCAACGCTGGTGATCGTTTGCGACCCCCAATCGGCGCTGGAGCAGGCAGAGCAATACGAAACCCAGGTTCCCGCTGGTGATCCGTTTTTCATTTCGTGGCGTGAGTTCCTGGCCACAGCCGAGGCAAAAGGGTTCGCGATTCTAAATTTGGCTGAGCAGCTTGATCCTGAGCAGTTTCGGGGTTTCGAAACAGCGGGGCCGAAAGCATTGCGACAACTTGCTGATGGAAGCTTTTCGACTCTTGGACTCACTTTCCAAACCCTGGAAGCCTTCCGACCTCATGTGGATAAAGTCGCCGAACCGCAGGTTGCTGAAGCACAGCGGCGCGAATTTTTTGAGCAAATGCATCGCTGGCTGCGTGGCAAATACCGAGTGCAGGTTTTTTGCAACACGGATGGCGAGCGGCAAAGGTTCGAAGAAATCTGGAACGAGTATGGGCTCGATGCTTCAGAGCAAAAACTTCGCCCGGAAACACACATCGGCTCGCTTGGACGCGGCTTTATTTGCGAGGAAGCGCGCCTGGTTGTTGTGACCGACGCCGAAATTTTTGGCCGCTACAAGGTGCATCGTCCAAGAAGGCTGAAATCCCCGCACGCCGCTGCCACACGCTCCGCCTTGGACATTGATTTTGGAGATCTTGAGCCGGGAGATTTCGTCGTTCATTTGCAGCATGGAATCGGGCGATATGTCGGTTTGGAAGTCATGCCAGGCGGCCTCGGGCTAAGCGCCCGCACGAATCGCCCAAGCGATACCCAGAATGCGCAAGCTGGTCCGGAATGCCTGGTCATCGAGTATGCGGCTTCGGATCCAGCCCAGCTTCCACCGAAACTATATGTTCCCATCACTGAGGCTCATCTCGTCAGCAAATATGTGGGGACAGGGAAAGCCCGTCCGCAACTGCATACGCTCGGTGGAACGCGGTGGAGCAAAGCCAAAGCGCAGGCAGAAGTAGCCGTGCGCGATCTTGCGGGCGAATTGCTCGCGATGCAGGCAGCTCGCGAATCGCTGGCGGGCCATGCCTTTGGCGAAGATACTCCGTGGCAGCGCGAGTTTGAGGGTTCATTCGTTTATGAGGAAACTCCGGACCAACTCCGATCCATCCAGGAAACAAAAAAGGACATGGAATCGACCAAGCCGATGGATCGCCTGATCTGCGGGGATGTCGGTTACGGAAAAACTGAGGTAGCGATTCGCGCCGCTTTCAAATCGGTGATGGGGGGCAAGCAGGTGGCGGTGCTGGTTCCCACAACCATTCTTGCGCAACAGCATTACAATACCTTGCGCGAGCGGATGGCGGACTATCCCATCCGCATCGAGCAACTGAGCCGTTTCCGCACGCGAACGGAGCAGAAGCGCATCATTCAAGGATTGCGTGAAGGGACCAGTGATATCGTCGTCGGGACACACCGCCTGGTGCAAAGCGACGTGGTCTTCAAGGACCTTGGCCTGGTAGTCATTGATGAGGAGCAGCGCTTCGGTGTCCTCCACAAGGAAAAGTTGAAGCTCCTGCGCAAGCTCGTGGATGTCCTCACATTGAGCGCCACCCCAATTCCCCGCACGCTTTACCTTGCCCTGACCGGAGCGCGGGACATGAGCACGATCGAAACACCACCACAGGATCGTTTGCCGGTCGAAACCGTCGTTACCCAGTTCGATGAGCGCGTGATTCGCGATGCGATCCAGCGCGAATTGAATCGAGGCGGCCAGGTGTACTTTCTGCACAACCGGGTAATGGATATTTACACTGTCGCCGAGCGCATTCGCACCCTCGTCCCGGCAGCGCGAATGGTTGTTGGTCATGGTCAGATGGACAGCGACGAGCTTGAGGATGTAATGGCAAAGTTCATCAATGGCGAAGCGGATGTGCTCGTTTCCACCACAATCATCGAGAGCGGCATCGACATCCCAAATGCAAACACCATCATTATTGACCGCGCGGATCGATTCGGATTGAGCGATTTGTATCAATTGCGTGGGCGTGTCGGTCGTTACAAACACCAGGCCTATGCCTTTCTGCTCCTTCCCCGTCACGCCAGTTTGCTGACCGATGTGCGCAAGCGGATCAGCGCCATCAAGCAATACTCCAGCCTGGGGAGCGGTTTCAAAATCGCCATGCGCGATCTGGAAATTCGCGGCGCAGGCAATCTCCTCGGAGCGCAACAAAGCGGCCATATTACCGCCGTGGGCTTTGATCTTTATTGCCAGTTGCTCAAACAAAGCGTCGGCT
>JBQCGE010000437.1:0-7410 GCA_051955955.1 Verrucomicrobiota bacterium | reverse complement strand
TGACCAGGAAAAACCGCTCTACCGTTTGCACTTCTCGGCCGACGCGCCGATAGCGATCCAGGCCCTGCTTTACGTGCCGAGCCATAACCTGGAGATGCTGGGGATGTCCCGCACCGAATCCGAGGTGAACCTGTACAGCCGGAAAATTTTGATCCAGGCACATGCCAAAGGACTCTTGCCAGAGTGGCTGCGCTTTCTCAAGGGGGCTGTGGATAGCGAGGATTTGCCGCTGAACATTTCGCGCGAAACAATGCAGGACAGCGCTCTGCTCCAAAAAATAAACCGGGTCATTACAGGCAAGTTCCTGAAATTCCTTGAGGATCAGGCTGAGAAGGACTCGGCGCATTACGACAAGTTTTTTGATGAGTTCGGACGGTTTCTCAAAGAGGGTGTGATCAGCGACTTCAGCCATCGGGAAGCCCTTGGGAAATTGCTGCGCTACGAATCATCAGTCGCCACAGCCGGCCAAAAAACTTCCCTGGCCCAATACGTGAGTCGCATGCCCTCGGACCAAAAGGAAATTTATTACCTGCTCGCACCGAATCGGCAGGCAGCAGAGACAAGCCCTTACTACGAAGCGTTTGCCGCGCGCAAATTCGAGGTCCTGTTCTTTTTCGACCCATGGGACGAGTTTGTCATGGACAACCTTCACAGCTTCGAAGGGATAACGATTCGTTCAGCAGAGCGAGCGGATATTGCAATTGAGAATCCGGAAAAAAAGGAAGGTGAACTTTCCTCGGAACAGGCAGACGCACTGGCTAAATGGATTAAAGAGAGTTTGAAGGATCGCGTGAATAATGTCCGCTCTTCCAAGCGGCTTGTGGAGAGCCCCGCAGTGGTCACTGAGGCCGATGGCGGGCTGACCACCTCAATGAGAAAAGTGTTAAAGGCGATGCGCAAAGAAGGCATGCCGGAAATGGAGCCGAAATATGATTTGGAGATTAATCCAGGACACCCAATCATCATTAAACTTGAGCAAATGCGGACGGCTGATCCTGCCCTGGCGGAAAAAGTGGCGGAACAGGTTTATGACAATGCGCGAGTCGCAGCGGGAGTGCTGGAGGATCCCAGAGCCATGTTGAAGCGGCTGAATGAATTGCTGGAGAAGGTTCTCGCTTCAAAATAAGTCTGCTCATCCGAATTTTTTTCGGAACAGTTTCGCCGCCTGGGTCACAAGCCCGGCGGCTTTTTTTGGCCCGGATCGCCGCAGGACCTTAAATTCTTTGTTTTCGGCTGCGTTGTACGTGACGAAAAAGCGTTCGATTTGGTCCAGTAACCTGGGATCGAGATCGTTGATCGAATGATAACTTTCGAAAAGCGGCATTTTATCCGCAGCGGCAATCAGCCTGTCATTTCGTAGTGTCTTTCCGTTCTTGGTTTGCTTTGCCTCAATCGCGCCGAGTAGGCGCGCAGGCACAAGGCATCCAGGAAATGCAGGTTCCTCAAGAAGCACCAGGACATCGAGAGGGCCGTCATCCTCTGCCCACGTTGACGGAATAAAGCCGAAATGGAATGGAAAAACCATGCCGGCGGGAAGAACTTTTTTGAGCCGAAACAGGCCGGAATTTTCGTCAAAGGCAAATTTATTGCGCGCGCCTTTTGGCGTTTCAATAATGGCCTGAAGCAACCCTGTTTTCTCCTCCCAACTTGGCAATCGCAAAATTGGCATTCCCGCGCCGCTCTTATACCCTTCCTCCATGCTCACAATTTATCTCCAATCGAAGTTCCAGCAATGGTGTGCTCTGCTGCTTTGCCTCATAGCGCTTGCCTGGAATATATCCGCAAGCGAGCACGGCGCTGTGGCAACGGTTCACCCGATTGCAACGGACGCTGCAGTAGCGGTCATGAAATCAGGCGGAAACGCGGTGGACGGAGCGGTGGCGGCCGCGCTGACTTTGGGAGCTGTGAATGGCTACAACTCGGGAATTGGCGGTGGGTGTTTCTTCCTGGTGAGAACGGAACGCGGAGTCGTTCTGGCGCTCGACGGGCGAGAGATGGCGCCAGCGGCTGCAACCAGGGATATGTTCATCCGGAACGGCAAAGCCGACCCGGAACTGAGCCAGACAGGAGCCCTGGCCATTGGAGTTCCAGGATCGCTTGCGGTTTATGAATATGCGGTGCGGAATTTTGGTAAAAAGAAATTTTCTGAGCTGCTTTTGAGTGCAGCTAAAATCGCCGAGGAAGGATTTGCAATAGACGCGGATTACGCCGGGCGAATCGCAGCGACTGCCCAGGACCTGAAACGGTTTCCTGAAACCCGATCTCTTTTCTTCAGCGCGACTGGAAAGCCTCTGCGAAAAGGAGATATTCTAAAACAACCTGACCTTGCAGCAACTTATCGAGCGATTGCGAAAGATGGAATTGATTGGTTTTACAAGGGGCCATTCGCGCGCGAAATCGAAGCATGGATGAAACAAAGCCACGGGGTGATACAGGCAAGCGACTTTGCAAATTATGACATGATGCTGCGTGAACCGCTGCGGACCCGTTACCACGAATATGAAATTATCGGATTCCCGCCACCCAGTTCGGGCGGCGTGCATGTGGCGCAGATCCTAAATATCCTGGAGAACTTTGACCTGCAAAAATATCCGTCGAATTCGGCTGATTCCATTCACCTCATTACAGAGGCAATGAAGCTTGCCTTTGCGGATCGTGCTTATTGGCTCGGGGATCCGGATTTTGCGCGGGTGCCGCGGGGTCTCATTTCAAAGGCTTATGCGCGTGAATTGGCTGAGAAAATTGATCTGGGACATGCATTGAGTGTGACGAATCATGGACAGCCGGATGAATTCAGCACCGGCTTCTTTGGCAAACACACCACCCATTTTTCGACCTCGGACGGAGAAGGCAATTGGGTTGCATGCACTGCGACAGTCAACACGAGTTTTGGATCCAAGGTGATTATTCCGGGCACTGGAGTGATCATGAATAACCAGATGGATGACTTCTCCGCGCAACCTGGAGTCCCGAATTTCTTTGGCCTGGTGGGGGCTGAATCGAATGCGGTAGCACCTGGAAAAAGGCCTTTGTCGAGCATGAGCCCTACAATCGTACAGATTCAAGGGCGGCCAATTTTATCGCTGGGAGCGGCGGGTGGACCGACGATTATCAGCCAGACCTTGCTCAATCTCATCAATATTTTGGATTACAACATGAACATTCACCAGGCGCTCAAAACCCCGCGATTCCACCATCAATGGAAGCCGGACGAATTAAAGATCGAACCGATTCCGAAAGAGGTCATCGATGAGTTGGAACGGCGCGGACATAAACTTATTACAGAGAGAAGCATGGGAGCGGCCCAAATCGTTTCCCAACAGGATGGAAAATTTGAAGCCGCCCACGACCCTCGGTTGGAAGGAAAGGCAGTTGCTTTTTAAAGTCAGGACGCCAGTGTATCCGGTCGGCTGGTCTTGCTGCTAAATGCCTGGCAGATCGCATCGAAAGTAAACGGTTTTTCGAGGAGAAAAACTTTTTCGCGCAACATTGGGCTGAGCTCCAAATCGCGCGGATCATGCCCCGTCATCAGAACTATGATTGCGGAAGGATTCGCATTGAGGCAATAACTCGCAAGCTCGCGTCCATCACCATCCGGCAGGGTGATATCAGTGATCAATCCGGCAATGTTGCGGCTGGATAAATGTCCCATCGCGTCCTGGAGATTGGCAGCCTCGCAAACATCGGTGCACTCCATCTTGCGCAATGCAGAAGAGATAAATTTCAATACAAAAGGTTCATCCTCCACCACCAATATTGGCGAGACATTCATAACCGATAAAAAAGGTCAAAATACACCCCACCTGAGATTAGCTTCGGACCAATCCGAATGAAGTGGTTTTCCCGGATAGTAAATCGCGCCGGAAAAATGCCAAGCTTCTTTCTGCAAGAGTTCAGCCGCTGAAAAGCCGCCCTCAATTGGGTTGGGAGATCAGTGGCGTTACAATTCGGTAAAACCTGCGGGATTTATTTTCCATGACAGGATCAAGCACGTCGAGGAACCGGGTTGTCCCCTGCGGAGACAAATCGATAACTCTTTCCCAATCGCCCGAATCGGAACTGTCACGCGCCTGAATCGTGTAGGATTTATCCCCAACGGCTTCGAAGGTGATCACAAAGTCTGCTCCTTCCGGCGTGACCGTTTGAACATGCAGATAACTGCTGGCATCGCGCGGGTTGGTCCCGGCGATGAACTCCTGTTGATTGGAGAAGAAGTCGGCATCGGGATCGGCATCATCACCGCTGACGGTCGGATCGTTTAACTCTGTGCTGGTGAAATTCGATTCCTTCCATTGAAGATAAGGATCGCCGCCAGTAACCGATATGTGGACGTCATCGCTGGTGGTAAATTCACCATCCGTTACGCTGAGGCGCAAAACATAATCTCCCGCCTGAGAAAAGCTGGCCGTAGTTTTTAAGTCTGATCCATTCGCAAACAAAACGTTTCCCGGGCCGCTCACAATCGTCCAGGTCGACGAGAAAACACCCGGAGGATTTGGCAAGCCATCATCGCCCCCGGTTCCATTCAATTCCGCAATTTCCGGCAATGTGATGGCGAGGTCGGCGCCCGCATTTGCGGTCGGTGGTTGGTTGGAAAAATTGGCAAGTCCGGCGAGTTCCAGATCGAAGCTCAAATCGCTGCTGCCACCACTCGATTGGTGAATTTCGACCGCGATGACATTATTACCCTCAACCAAATCTGCCGGATCGAGCGCAGTTGTGAAGTAAGCCGACTCATCCCCTCCTCCAATAGCACTGCTCGCTGTGGTTGAAGAACTGATTGCACCTGACGGCATGTTTTCGCGATGGACTTCCTTGCCGTTAAGGTAAACCACGGCCCCATCATCACGGAGAAGATTTAACGTCAGTTGAGTGACGTTTCGTGCCCCATTAATGGTGAAATTTTTTCGGAAATAGGTCGTAATAAACTTGCTGCCTGAATTTGGCCCATAACCAATGACGGTGGTTTCGTCTCCATCGCCATAGCCGAGTTGAGCGGCTCCTGATTTCCAACTGCTATCCACGAAGGCGGGAGCGTACCAAAGCATTCCCTGGTTTGATCCATCGTCGAGATATTTCCATGTGGAACCCTTCGCAATGAAAGTTGCCTGGGTGAGTGGGCGTGAAATCACGACGTCCAGCGTGTCACTCCCTTCCAGTTCCCCATCGCTTACGGTGATACGCAGGGTGTATGTGCCGACACCCGGAAAGGCAAACGTGGCATTTGCCTGGTTTGAATTACTGATTTCTACATTTCCCGGCCCGCTGACAATGCTCCAGGAATATTGAAGCGATGCGGGTGTTGGAAGGCCATCATCGCTTACGCTCCCAGTAAAGTTTGTTATTACCGGGAATTCAGCTGATACGACATTCAAGTCCGCACCTGCATTAACTCTCGGTCTGCGGTTTCCATTGTTATCGAGCCCTGGGGATGGTTCGTCAGGACTGGCGCGCCATGAACCGGGATCATTGCCGAAAAGTTCCGGCGAACTTTTCTCGAGTGATGCTCCACCACCGGCAGCAGCAATTGGCCATGGCGAATTGTTGTTGTAACGGACGGAATCTACCGTGATGAAAGGAACGTAATAGCTCCCATCCGTTTGCAAATCGGGCTTATCCGGGCGCTGCAGTTCGATCAACTCACCATTATCCTGCAAGCTGCCCTGAAACGACCCGACAACCAGTACGTTGGTAGGGACTAAATACTTCTGGCGAAATATGGAGGGTTCAATTCCGCATACCAACATCAATCCATTCGCAGGCAGTTCGAGGTTAGTCGGCAGGGTGAAATTAATACCACTGATTTTCCAGGTGTTGTCCGGGTTTTCAGGATCAAACAACTTTACCGCTGCCCCGGTGATGTTTTTAAGTTCAATAAATTCATCCTGCCCGAGTCGTGGGTGGTATTGAATTTCGTTGATCACAACCGGCCCAATCTGAGGGCCCGAATTGTCAGCACCAAGGGTAAGCTGTTTTTGGGCTGGATAAAATATGTCTCCCACACTGTTGGTGTAGCGGCCGAAGGAAACTCCATTTTGCGCTGCTCCAAAAACGAAGCCCTGGCTATATCCGGTCAGGTTGGTGCCTGAAGCAGAATATAGAAAGACAGATTCCCCATGCGAATCGATACTGAAGCTCGGGGCCACTCCGGGCGTGGGGTTAAAATCAGTTTCCGTGAATACTTTATACCCTCGTGGAGCAATCACGGTACCTGCCGGGATTTGGAACTTGCGCGGGATCCGAGAATCATCAGTTAAGAACCAGTCGCTGATATCCGCATCTGCGTCGGTTGCGTTATGAAGCTCAATTGCATCCAATTGGGGCGGGTCCGTATGCGTCAAGACTTCGTTGACAATCACCTGCGGAATATTGACCGGCGGGTCATCAGCACCTGGTGAACCACCTACGGCAGCGCTTGCTCTCCAACTGGAGGGATTCGAATAATCGACATCGGGATCTTGAATTGCGAGCACCAGCGAAAATCCAGATCCGTCCGGTGTAGTAGGCCATGGCGATTTATCTCCATACGCGAATTGTGCAATCGGCGCTCCGGCGGCATGAATAAGCGATAAATTTTCACCCCCATTGGAAAGATTGCCTTGATACACACCGTCGATTTGCTTTCCAGGATATTTCGCGATGTAATTCGTGGGATTACTAACCAAAACGTAAAAGCCCCCTGGCGCGAGGTGCGTTCCATTTGTGAATTTTTACGTGATACCGTTTGTGAATTGAATCCCGCTCAAATCAAGTGTGCTCGCCCCAATGTTTTTCAATTCAATGTATTCAAATCCATCGCCATCGAGATTGTTGAAAGCAGGTGGGTTGTACATAATTTCCGAAATCACGAGATCTTTGAATTGCCGGATGATCGCAAAGTCCCCAGCATTCAGAGCACTCCAGGTGTCGCCAACCAATACCCGCGCCCGGACCTCTGCATTTTCGTTCAGAGTGATAGGTTTCGTATAAAGAAGCGCTTTGCCAGAGATTACCCCTCCAGTCAGGCGTGGATCGCTTCCGTCGAGCGTATAATAAATTTGGCCCGAAGGTGCGCTCATCGTTAAAGCAAAACCAGCGTCAACACTCCCACCCTGCTGGTTGAAGGATGGCGCACTTACACCGGGATATAACCCTTTTGCGTTAAGTTGACTCAGAACAATTTGCGAGCGTTGCGGAAAATAAGTCTTGAGCAAATTCGTTATTGCGGGAATCCAGGTGTTATTGCGGGTGTAGGCGGTGCCGACTTTCGCATCGCCCCAACGAGCGGATTCGCCGACGACTGCGCGGTCAATCTCGGCTTTGCGACGCATGAAGCGTTCAATGTTTTTCTCAACCGTAAGAAGGCCGTTGTTGAAGAAATGCTTTTGAATATGGTCCGCAACTCGAATGCGGAATTCAGCATTTGCCGAC
>JBQCGE010000436.1:0-3715 GCA_051955955.1 Verrucomicrobiota bacterium | reverse complement strand
CTTGTGTCCGCGTTTGCCGAAACGAACCGTTTGCCGTTTGATTTGCCGGAATCCGAAACGGAATTGGTGGCAGGTTATAACACCGAATATGGTTCGATGAAGTTCGCGCTCTTTTTCATGGGTGAATATGCGAACATGATCGCAGGTTCGGCCATGATGGTGGTGCTGTTTTTCGGCGGGTGGACGCTGCCTGGATTAACCGAGCCGGCGAATTCCGTCGCCATGGGCGTCTTGCACATTGTGATTTTTCTCGTAAAGCTTCTCTTGTTCATGGTGCTGTTTATTTGGGTGCGTTGGATGTTTCCCCGGTTTCGCTACGATCAGCTCATGGATTTAGGATGGCGCCGGTTCGTTCCGTTTGCGCTCGCGAACATTGCTTTTTACGCAGTCGTGCTCTGGATTCGCGCCCTGGTTATAAAATGATCTCATGATTGTTAAACGCAGAGATTTGAATTTTTGGGAGCGGCTTTATCTCCCGGCTATTTTCGGTGGCTTCAAGGTTACTGGACGACACTTCTTCGATAAGAAGGTGACGATGCAGTATCCTGAGGAGCGCTGGGTCGTGCCGCCCAATTATCGTGGTGCGCCATACCTGGTGAAGGACCAGGAAGGACGGACCAAATGCGTTTCGTGTCAGCTTTGTGAATTTGTCTGCCCGCCCAAGGCCATCCGCATTACGCCGCCTGGACCAACCAGTTCGCCCGAGGTTGGGAATGTGGAAAAAGCGCCGCGCGAATTTGAAATCAACATGCTCCGCTGCATTTTCTGCGGGTACTGTCAGGAAGTTTGCCCGGAGGAGGCTATTTTTCTAATGCAGGATTATTCGCTAACTGCATTGACGCGAGATGAGCTGATTTATAACAAGCAGAAGCTTCTTGCGCTGGGCGGCACGCATAATGACCAAATCCGCAAATGGAAGCGGAAGGCGGAAGAAGCCGTGGAACAGGGCGTCACTCCATAAGGGATTTTATAATGTCACCTCAGGACATCGCATTTTACGTATTCTCGGCATTGACGCTGCTTTGCGGCATTGTCGTCATCACGAAAAGGGACCCGGTCAGTTCGGCCATGTTCCTGGTTCTGTGCATTGCTTCGCTGGCGGGTTTGTTCGTGTTGCTGCACGCATTCTTCCTGGCGGCGGTCCAAGTGCTTGTCTATGCCGGGGCGGTGATGGTTCTCTTTCTATTCGTTATCATGCTTTTGGATTTGAAGGTCGAGGTGAAGCGCAGGATTAGGGCAGCGAGAGCGGTGTTGGGCTTAATTTCGGTCGCGGCAGTCGCGGCGATTGTCATTCAATTAATCTGGCGCGATAAACCAGCAGGCGGGACTCTCGCCGGGACTGACCTTGTGGGCGGAACAGGTGCGCTCGGAACACTTCTTTTCACCAAGTTTGTTTTGCCTTTTGAAATTTTGTCGATCCTGCTGCTCGTAGCAATGATTGGCGTGATTCTCCTGAGTAAAAGGGACCTGAAATAATGCACATTGGGTTGGAACATTTTTTAACCGTAAGCGCGCTCCTGTTTTCCCTCGGATTGCTGGGAGTGTTGATGCGCCGAAACTTGTTAATCGTGTACATGTCGCTGGAGTTGATGTTGAACGCGGCGAATCTCGCCTTTGTTTCGATGTCGCGCTTCAACCATAATTTAAATGGGCAAGTGATGGTTTTTTTCATCATCACCGTCGCTGCCGCAGAAGTGGCCGTGGGCCTGGCCCTGATTGTGGCGCTTTACCGTAAGAATGCGAAGGCGCACATCGAAGATCTTTCCTCAATGAAACTGTAGAACCATGGAAACCATTACTTTATTGATACTTCTGGTTCCGCTGTTCGCCACGCTGCTCATCACGCTTTTCACTCGCAAAAGCCCCGGAGCAAGCGCCCTGCTTTCGATCCTAGCCTGCGGTTTTTCGTTCGTCCTTTCGTTCATACTTTACGGAAAACTGGGGGATCAAACTGCCGTTCATGTAAACCCGGTAAATTGGTTTTCCGTGGGCGGGCTGAATGTGGAACTCGGGTTTGTGGTGGATCATTTGAGCGTGCTGATGCTGCTGATTGTGACTGGGGTTGGCTTGATGATCCAAATTTACTCCTCAGCCTACATGCAGGGAGATCCAGGATATAGCCGCTTCTTTGCGTTCCTGAGTTTGTTTACATTTTCGATGTTGGGGATCGTATTTGCCTCAAACTTTTTTCAGATGTTCGTGTTTTGGGAACTGGTCGGTATTTCCAGCTATTTGTTGATCGGCTTCTGGTATCAGAAACCTTCCGCGGCGGATGCTTGCAAAAAGGCTTTCCTCACAAACCGTGTAGGTGACTTCGGTTTTCTGCTCGGAATTATTGTAATCTGGAGCCTCCTGGGTTCGGTGCAGTTTGACGAACTACGCCAAAAAATTACAGCGAATCCATCTGCCTTGGGTGTAATGGGCGGCCTTGCAGGTTTATTGATATTCTTCGGCGCGATGGGTAAATCAGCGCAATTCCCGTTGCATGTGTGGTTGCCGGATGCAATGGAAGGTCCCACCCCCGTGAGCGCGCTCATTCACGCGGCGACGATGGTGGCAGCCGGTGTTTATATGCTCTCGCGAGTTTTCTTTATCTACACCGCGGTGCCGCATTGGCCCGACTGGGCATCGTGGCTCGAAGGAATGAGCCCATTGGTAATTATTTCGTGGATCGGTGGAATCACGGCCCTTTTGGCGGCACTGATCGCAGTGCAGCAAAATGATATTAAACGCATCCTGGCTTACTCGACGCTCTCGCAACTCGGTTACATGATCATGGCAGTGGGACTTTCGGGAACGACCGCGGCGATGTATCACCTGACCACGCATGCGTTCTTTAAGGCGCTGTTATTCCTCGGGTCGGGATCGGTGATTTTTGCAATGCACCACGAGCAGGATATTTGGTTGATGGGCTCGCTGCGCAAGAAAATGCCTGCGACGTTTTGGACTTTTCTTTTTGCGACACTGGCGCTCTCAGGTGTCTGGCCTTTGAGCGGGTTCTATAGCAAAGATGAAGTTCTGGCGACCGCGTTACGCGGGAATCCTGTTCTCTTCGGAGTTGCAGTACTGGTCGCGGTGCTCACCACGTTCTATATGTTCCGGTTAGTGTTTGTCGTGTTCTATTCACCGGAAAAGTCCGAAAGTGCGAGCCACGCGCATGAATCGCCATTGGCCATGACAGTACCGTTGGTTTTGCTGGCGATTCCCACGGTGTTTGCGGGGCTTTGGGGCATTGATCTTTTCATTGCTGGAGGCCACGAGGCCCACCACGGCGGGTTTCTCAGCTCGCTGATCGCGCCATTTACTCATGCTCCTTTGGGCGCAATCATGGGATTGGGCGCCGTGATATTCGGGTTCAGCCTTGCCTACGCACTCTATTATAACAAATCGCGGGATCCCCTGCCCGATGCGCTGGGTGGTTTATCGCGAGCCATGCGCAACCGTTTTTACTTCGATGAATTTTATAATTCATTGATCGGATTAACGCATGAGAACCTCGCGAAGCTGGCGAATGGGATCGACAAATGGATCATCAGCGGGCTTGTAATTAAAGGCATCCACGGCAGCACCGAACTGGCTGGACGAGCGTTGCGCCTGGCGCAAACGGGCAACCTCCAAACCTATGCATTCCTGCTCGTGCTGGGACTAGCGGTGCTCTTATTCATCTTCTTTAAATAACCATGCCGAACATCCTTTCATTAACACTTTTGCTTCC
>JBQCGE010000435.1:0-12521 GCA_051955955.1 Verrucomicrobiota bacterium | reverse complement strand
AGGTGCGCTGTTTTACGCACAATGGTTTGTGCCATCTTCAAGGTTTCGGGGGCGATATCCGGCTTCAACCATTTCAGCAGCGGCACAAGGATTCGCGATGTGTGCTGGGGCGAACCGGCTTCCGTGGAAGCAAAGAAAATGACTGCCATCCATGAAACAACAAGCAGGTAAGGTATTAAGCGGCGCATTTAAATGAGGTGACGAAAGTCAAAAGGAGTGAATGTGACAAGGTTTAATTGCAGCCAGTTGGAAAAATATTGTGGTTGAAAGCCGATTCGCATTTAATTCCGCCATCGTTCCTGAATTTTACTATTAAAACGTTATGGCTGAAAAAATTGGTGTCGTTGGAGTCGGGCGCATGGGTTCAAACATGGCGCGCAGGCTGAAGGATTGCGGCTATAAAATCAGCGCGGTTTATGATAATCGCGGCAAGGTCGCGCGCGAAGTGGCCGAAGAGCTCCGAGCAGAGCCATGTAAATCCCTGGCACGGGTGACAGAACTTTCCGACGTGATCATCACCGTGGTAACGGACGATGCCGCGATGGACAAAATTTTCGCAAAAAGTGGCGCCAGCCTGCTGAAGAACGCCAAGGGCAAAGTTTTTATTAACTGCGCCACCGTCCATCCCGACACGCACGTGGAAATCGAGAAGCGAGCCAAAGCGGCTGGAGCAAATTCGTTGGAAGCATGCATGGCCTCGAGTATTACCCAGGCTAGGGAAGGGACCCTTTACCTCATGATCGGCGGTGATGAGCAGGTGTTCCAACAAGTGCGCCCCATGCTTGAGAAGCTGAGCAGTTCCATGCGCTATATTGGAGCATCCGGTCAAGCTGCGAATGTTAAGGCGCTCGTCAATATGGTTATGAACATCAACACCGCCGGGCTCGCTGAAGGATTGGCGCTGGGCGAAGCGCTGGGGATTGATTTGAATGTCCTTCGTGAAGTCTTCTCGCAAACCGGTGCCGCTTCTCGTGTCCTCCAAACCGACGGCGAAGATATGCAAATCCGGGAACACTCCTGCTTTTTCTCGGCCGCCCATGCCGCGAAGGATTCCGGAATCGCCCTGGATCTTGGCAAACGGGAAAAATTGAAGCTGCCACTCGCTGCCGCAACCAAAAAGCAATACGACCGGATGGTTGCCGAAGGTTTGGGCGAACTCGACAAGTCGGGAGTTGCTGAACTGACCTTCCGAGGCCGTTTGAAGAAGAAGAAAAAGTAAACTGCTTCGTCACGCAAAACGGAAGTCTGGAAATTAATTGGGCCTCAGTTTTTGAGGCCTTATTTTTTTGCCCTTAAGAGGGCAGGGTAAGACAATTTTCTTCTTACCAAGTGCCGAACTGCTCAAAAAAAAGCAAAAAAGGCAAGACACCTCAGTGTCTTGCCTTGAGTGAAAAATCGACTGGGTATTAAGCCGCTGGACTTTCGCCAACCTGGAATCGGACAAAGCGACGAATGGTGATTTCATCACCGAGTTGCTTGCCAACGTTGGCCACGTGCTCCTTGACGGTGATTTCGGAATTCTTCTTCACGAATCCCTGGTCGACGAGGCAGATGGTTTGGAAAAATTTCTCGAGTTTGCCTTCGATAATTTTAGCAACCGCCTGGGGTGGCTTGTTCTTGACCTGGTCAGCGGCAATTTCCTTTTCCTTCTCGATCACTTTTGGATCGACGCTTTCGCGGGAAACGGACACCGGGTTGGCTGCCGCAATTTGCAGGGTGATATCGCGAACCAGTTCCCGAAATGCGTCATTGGTGGTCGTGCTTTCTTTTCCTGCACCGACTTCGACCAAAACACCAACTTTGGCTCCAGTATGAATGTAAGCCGCGATCAACCCATTGCCCGCTACTTCGAGCCGGGCATGGCGGGAGATTTTGATATTTTCGCCAATTTTGGCGACCTGTTCGGTGCGGAGGGATTCGAGGTCCGCATTGGCATCATTGGCCAGGCGCTTGGCAACATCATCACAAAAGGCTCGAAACGACTCGTTTTTTGCAACGAAATCCGTTTCGCAATTCACTTCCACCAACACACCGAGCTTCCCACCGGGAGCGATATATTGAGCAATGACACCTTCGCGCGCTTCGCGACCCGCTTTTTTGGTCGCACTGGCAACACCCTTTTTGCGCAAAATATCAACTGCGGCATCAAGGTCGCCATTGGCTTCCCCGAGCGCTTTTTTTGCAATCCATCAGGCCGGCTCCGGTCATTTCGCGGAGTTTACCGACCATTGCTGCTGTAATTTCTGCCATAAAGACTTAATTCCTTTCCCTGGGGAATATCTCCCGATTAAGCAGTGACGGGTTGTTCCGGGGCCGGGGTGCCTTGTTCGCCAGCCGGAGTTTCGGTAGGAGCGGCAGGCGTTCCTTCAGCAGAAGCTTCGACGGCATTGTCGCTTTCCTTGCGGCGGGCATACTTGGCATCGTACTCACCCTTTGCATTCGCAATCGTCTGGGTGACTACGTTAAGAATCAAACGGACGGAACGAATCGCGTCGTCGTTTCCAGGAATTGGGTAATCAACCAGGTCCGGGTCACAATTCGTATCTACCAGAGCCACAATGGGAATATTGAGACGGCGCGCTTCAGCAACGGCGTTGTGCTCGCGTTTCACATCGATCACGAACATGGCTGCCGGTTTGCTTTCCAACGCACGAATACCATCAAGATTCTTAAACAACCGCGCAGCTTCGCGACGGATCGCTGATTGTTCTTGTTTGACGTAGGCGTTAATGCTGCCGTCCGCTTCCATCTTCTCAATCTGGCGGAGGCGCCCGAGAGAGCGGCGGATCGTGTGAAGATTGGTCAAGGTTCCACCCAGCCAACGCTCGGTGACGAACATCTGCCCACAGGCTTTTGCCGATTCCTTAATGGCTTCCTGGGCCTGTTTCTTAGTGCCGACAAAGAGGATTTTTCCTCCTTTGGCGACCGTCTTGCTTAAAAAGTCACATGCTTCATTCAATTGATTGAGCGTTTTGCTCAAGTCGATGATGTGGATGCCGTTGCGAGCATCAAAAATGAAGCGTTTCATGCGAGGGTTCCAGCGTTTGGTTTGATGGCCAAAGTGAACGCCTGCTTCCAATAATTCTTTAACTCCGATATTTACCACAAATTTCCTTTGTTATCAGCTCGCTTTTGGGCGAACCATCCCGCGGAACACGGGATTAACTTAGTTGTTGTTTTGGCCGCGCATCCCCACACAGGGCTGCTTGTTCAGGCCGTTAACACCCCCTTTTCCGGAACTCCCGAGACAAGGGAGCGGTCAACATAGCAGAGTTTTGGAAAGGGGCAAAAAGGATTTTTAAACCTCTCTTCCAAACTCATTTCTGAATTGATGGCGGCACTTTCCTGGCATAATCAACCGCTTGCCACTTCCCTGCTTATCCCGTAGTCCTTAACCCATGGGTTTATTGGATAACAAAATCGGAGTTGTATTCGGAGTTGCTAACAAGCGTTCCATCGCATGGGCCATTGCCCAGGCGTGGCATAAGGCAGGCGCAAAGCTCGCTTTCACTTACCAGGGTGAACGCTTGAAGGAAAATGTCGAGGAACTGGCTGCGACTTTTGGGCCGGACACGCTGCTTTTGCCATGCGACGTGACGAAGGACGAGCAGATTACTGCCGTTTTTCGGGAAGTCGGACAAAAGTTTGGAACAATCCACCTGTTATTGCATTCCGTGGCTTTCGCTCCCAAGGATGCCCTGGAAGGAGAATTCGTAAATACCAGCCGTGAAGCTTTCCGCGTCGCCCATGATGTCAGCGCGTATTCGCTCGTTGCATTGGCTCGAGAGGCAGCGCCATTGATGAAGGACGGCGGAAGCATCGTCGCCATGAGCTATTATGGCAGCGAAAAAGTTGTTCCGCACTATAATGTCATGGGTGTCGCCAAAGCCGCTCTTGAAGCTTCCACCCGCTACCTGGCCTACGATTTGGGTCCCAAAAAGATTCGGGTGAACTGCATCAGCGCCGGGCCTGTGAATACATTGGCAGCGCGGGGTATTGCCGGGTTTACCGATATGCTCAAGCATTACGAAGCTCATTCCCCCTTAAAACGGAACGTGCTTCCGGAAGAATTGGGTGCCACAGGGACCTTCCTCGCCAGCGACGGTTCCGCCGCCATTACTGGCCAGGTGCTCTATGTCGATTGCGGATACCAAATCATGGGAATGTAGTTTCCCTTTTCCCTCCAATTTCAGGATTGATAGCGGCGCTGGAATCTTCGATTCAGCGCCGAATTGCTTTACTGATTTGTAATTTGTCATTTTTTCGCGCCGGTCTTACCTTGCGGGCAGATTTATGAAAAAGCGGATTCTCTACATCTGCCTTCTGAGCGTTCTCGCCGTCAATCTTCTCATTGGCGCCCAAATTTACCGCGCCAATGCGGCCGAAAAAGAGAACGTTTACCAGCAGGTGGAACTCTTCATGCGTGTCTTGGAGCGGGTCCGCCAGGATTACGTGGACGGGGACAAGGTCAGCTATGAAGAACTAATGAATGCTGCCATGAAAGGCATGTTGAACACCCTTGATCCGCATAGCGAATTTATGGAGCCTGCCAAATACACCGATCTCAAGAGTGATACTGAAGGTGCTTTTGGCGGGGTGGGGATTCTGGTTGGGATGCGCGACAATGTTTTGACCGTGATTTCCCCAACCGAGGATTCACCAGCATATAAAGCGGGAATCCAGGCTGGAGACAAAATCATCAAAATTGAAGGGAAGTCCACCGAGAAAATTGATATGCAGGAAGCCGTGCGAAAATTGCGCGGATTGCCAGGAACAGAGGTGACGATCACCGTGCTTCGACCCGGGAAGGATGGAAAAGACGAAACCAAAGATTACACTCTTGTTCGCTCCACTATAAAAGTGGATTCAGTTAAAGACATTAACGGCAAGAAGGACTTTCCAATCGGTGAAAATCACGTTGGCTATGTCCGCATCACGCAATTTGGGGAACATACAACTTCCGAGTTCCGCGAAGCGCTCGAAAAATTAAAAAAGCAGGGGATGGAAGGCCTTGTTATGGATTTGCGCAATAATCCAGGCGGGCTGCTCGATCAGGCCGTCAAAGTTTGCGATATATTTGTGGCCCGACCGCAACTGATCGTTTCGACGGAAGGACGTGCCCGCAACATGAAAGCAGAGCGGTACTACGCCACCGGCAAAGATGAATACCCCGATTTGAAAATTGTTGTGCTCGTCAACAATGGCAGCGCAAGCGCGGCGGAAATTGTGTCAGGATGCCTTCAGGATTTGGGCCGTGCTTATCTAATGGGTGAACAAACCTTCGGCAAAGGTTCCGTGCAGAGCATCATGCCGTTGGATAATGGAGCCGCACTCCGCCTAACCACCGCAAAATATTATACCCCTAGCCATAAAGTCATTCATGAGAAGGGCATTACACCGGATTCGATCGTGCCCATGAGTCCAAGAGAGGAGCAGGCATTGTACTTCAAACGCGTGGCTGGAGGCGTTGAGAGTCTGGATGAGCCGCTTCAAGCGGAATTAAAATCGGTTCGCGATGTGCAGTTGGATCGTGCCACGGATCTTTTGAAATCGATGATTTTGTACAAGCAACGGGCGGAAAAATTGAACCTTCCAACTCAGGTCGCTGCGAAAAACAAGTAACCGATGCTGGTGGTGGGCATTGAAACTTCTTGCGATGAAAGCGGCTTCGCTCTCGTCCGGGATGATCGAATTCTGGCCAACGTAGTCTCTTCGCAGGTTAAGCTTCATTCGGAGTATGGGGGCGTCGTTCCTGAATTGGCCACCCGGGAACATTTGCGCAATTTGTTGCCGGTCGCGCGAGAAGCTCTCAGCCGGATTTCAATAGATGAACTGGACGCCGTGGCGGTAACCCAAGGGCCAGGCTTGCCGCCCGCGTTGAACATCGGTTTTACTTTCGCTCAGGCATTGTCATTCGCGCTTGGGAAACCGCTCATCGGGATCAATCACCACGAAGCACATTTATATTCTCCCTGGATTCGCGAGGATATTTGCGAGTTGGCCCAATTCGAGCCAAACGTTTCCCTGATCGTAAGCGGTGGTCATACTCTCCTGATCCAAGTAACCGCACCTCTCGAACATCGCATTCTTGGCGGAACGGTGGATGACGCAGCTGGCGAGTGTTTCGATAAAACTGCGAAATTAATCGGCTTGCCGTATCCGGGCGGGCCCGAAATGGATCGCCTCGCAAGACGCGGGAATCCTCGAGCGTATCCGTTTCCAAAGCCGATGATTCACGACGCCAATGATGATTTCAGTTTCAGTGGATTAAAAACCTCAGTTCGCTATTTTCTTCGTGATCACCCGGACGTTTTGACCGACGAGCAGAAGTTGTTCGATCTTTGTGCTAGTGTGCAAGCGTCCATTGTTGAGGTTCTCGTGACAAAGACCATGCGGGCCGCCAGGCGACTCGGCCTTAAATGCGTTACCGCTTCCGGTGGTGTGACGTGTAATTCCGCGCTTCGTGTCGCCCTTGAATCAGCTTGCAACGACTCAAACCTGAGATTGCGTTTGGCGGAACGAAAGTACTGCACCGACAATGCCGCAATGATCGCGTCCTTGGCTGCTTATAAGGTGAAGCACGGTGTTGAACCGCTGGGAAGCGCAGCGGAAATTCGCCCGGGATGGTCGCTTTAATTTAAGCGTCCATCAGCCCAACGGAGCAGCATCGATAGCCCCCTATTGAAATGATACGTATTCGTATTATTTGATTGCTTACGGTTGCGGGGTGGGCGATACTTTGCATGTTGGGGCGGGGGAGGGTGAACACATCTCTATGCATGAAGAGAGTTTGTTGAAGCAGGGGGGAATGGAAGCTCGATATCCTTCGTTCACAAATAGTTGCAGGTAGCCGGACATGGAGAGAATTAGCATTCAGTTCCAAATTTTGCGGGCCATCTTCCTGGCTAACTTGCTTCTTATCTCCCCAAAACTCGGCGCCGAACCCGCTGTCGCCACCCCTCATTCCTGGCCGATGTTTCGTGGTAGCCCCGGCTTGATAGGTGTTTCGCCTGCGAAGCTGGGAAATGATTTAACGCTCGCATGGACGACAAAAACAGGCGGTCCTGTTAAATCTTCACCAGCCATCTCCAACGGAAAAGTTTATATAGGCTCCGACGACAAACAGCTCCATTGTCTCGACCTCGCTACAGGCCAAAAGCAATGGAGTTTTTTGACGGAGGGTGAAATTGAATCTTCGCCATTAGTGCTCGATGGACTGGTTTATATCGGTTCGTCTGATGGGCTGCTTTATGCTTTGGATGCCAGCAATGGCAGCAATGTGTGGAAATTCAAGACAGAAGATAAAATTCTAGGCGCTCCCAATTGGGTGCAATCTCCAGACAAGAAAGAGAACTGGATTCTGGTTGGGAGCTACGATTTCCGGCTCTACAGTCTGGACGCGAAGAAGGGGCATACAAATTGGACTTTCGAGACTGGAAATTACATCAATGGCACTCCTGCAATTGCAAATGGGAAAACAATTTTTGGCGGTTGTGATGCATTGCTGCACGTGATTTCGCTAACGAATGGAGTCAAAATCAAAGAGATCGATGCGGGAGCTTACATCGCCGGCTCTGGAGCCTTCGAAAAAGATCGATTTTACATCGGGCATTATGACAATGAATTCCTCTGCGCCGACATTGCAGCAGGCAAAATCGCATGGCGATACAAAGACCGGGCGTTTCCTTACTTTTCTTCACCAGCTCTGACCGAAGATCGTGTGGTCTTCGGCGGTCGCGACAAAAAACTTCACTGTGTGAAGAAGTCGAATGGAGAAGAACTTTGGTCATTCGCCACCCGAGGCAAAGTTGATAGTTCGCCGGTCATTTGCCAGGACAAAGTTGTGGTCGGCTCGGACGACGGGCGACTTTACATGGTCTCCCTTGCGGACGGGAAAGAGATTTGGAGTTACGAAATTGGACAGGCAATCAGCAGTTCACCGGCCGTCGTGGAGGATACTGTCGTGGTTGGTTCACAGGATGGCAGCGTCTATGCCTTTAAAACAAAAAAATAATTTACGATTATGAGCACCCTGGTTTTACCGCCGAATCAAACGGCATCAACCATCCCCATCGAGAAGCAAACCACGGCTGGGAATTACTTCGTCTCGAATTACCCGCCCTTCTCCTTTTGGAAACCGGAAAACCTGGCGGATTTTCACGCGGCGTTGGACCAGTCACCAAGGCCAGGAAACCCGCTCGGCATTTACATGCACATTCCGTTTTGCCGCAAACGTTGTCATTTTTGTTATTTCAAGGTTTATACGGACAAGGATTCCAGTGCGATTCGCGGCTACATCGATGCGGCGCTCAAAGAAATGTCCCTTTATGCAGCACGAGCATTTGTTGGAGACAGGAAACCCAATTTCGTTTACTTCGGTGGTGGCACACCTTCGTACCTTTCGGTTGATCAGTTAAAGCATCTGACGGATGGAATGAAACAAATGCTGCCGTGGGACGAAGTAGAGGAGGTGACGTTCGAATGCGAGCCGGGAACTTTGACCGATCACAAATTAAAGGCGATCCGCGAGTTGGGCGTTACGCGCTTGAGCTTGGGAGTCGAGAATTTCAACGACCACATTTTGGAGATCAATGGGCGCGCGCATCACAGCAAAGAAATCCAACGCGCTTACGCGTTTGCGCGAGAGATTGGTTTCCCTCAGGTCAATATTGATCTCATCGCGGGGATGTTGGAAGAAACCGAGGAAAACTGGCGTGATTGTATTCAAAAAACAATCGAAATGGCTCCGGATAGCGTAACGATTTATCAGATGGAGATCCCATTCAACACAGCCATTTACAAACAAATGAAGGCCGAAGGCAGATTGGTCGCACCTGTGGCAGATTGGGAAACGAAGCGCCGCTGGGTGGCTTACGCGTTCGATGAACTTGGGAAGCACGGATACACTGTCGGAAGCGCCTACACCGCAGTGAAAGATAAATCAAAGACCCGCTTTGTGTATCGCGACCGCTTGTGGGCAGGAGCAGACTTGCTTTCCCTGGGCGTTGCCTCGTTTGGTCATATCAACGGCACCCATTACCAGAACCATCACGAATTCGAGCCGTACATGTCAAAAATCAATGCAGGCGACTTCCCCGTTTATCGCGCGCTGACACCGACCAACGATGAAAGATTAATCAGCGAGTTTGTGCTGCAATTGAAATTGGGTCGAGTGCTCATGAGCTATTTCAACCAAAAGTTCGGCACCGATATAGCAACGCGCTTTGCGACACCTTTGCAAACGTTAAAGGATTGGGGGTTCCTCAGCATCAATGGCGATGAAATTCTTCTGAATCGCGAGGGACTTTTGCAGGTGGACCGATTGCTGCATGAGTTTTTCCTGCCGGAACACAAGAATGCGCGGTACGCATGATCACACCCACTGCCTCAGAAGGCTTAATCAAGCCAATGGTTCTCCCATTTGCTCATCCCCTGGATGAATTTTATTCGCAAGCGGGAATGAGACTGCCTCGCATTGAAGTTATTTCTGGTCCGTCTGTTCCCGAGCCCTATCAGCAACTCCTCGTGCACGAAGGGGACATGACGCCGACGCTGGAAAAATTTCACGGTGAAACCATCTATCTCGAAGTGATCCGGCGGGAAAAAACAGAGAATTGCTACTGCCGGCAGGTGTTGCTCCTGACCGAAAAATCGAAAAAACCGGTGGAATTTGGAGCGATTAAAATATTTTTGGATCAATTCCCAGTATCTGCCCGAAACGATATTTTATCGGAACGGCTGCCTTTGGGAACAATCCTAGGCCGATGTAAAATCGAACATTTCAGCCGTCCCAAGGCATTCGTTAAAATTGAGTCCGATGCCTACATCAACCAGGCATTTGGATTGGACGGAACCAAAATTCTTTATGGCAGACGGAATACATTAAGCAACCGGCACCAGTTCGCGCTTGCTGAGATTTTCGAAATCCTGCCGCCGCACCATTCGTGATATGGAAACCAACAATAAATATGATGCAGTGATTATTGGCGGAGGGCCTTGTGGCGCAGCCACGGGTGCCATTCTCGCCGAGCATGGACATCGCGCCCTGATCCTCGAACGTGAGAAATTTCCGCGCTACCACATTGGCGAATCAATGCTGCCATTCACATTTCACCCGCTGAAGCGGCTTGGTCTAGTGGAAAAAATGCGCGCTTCTGCATTCGTAAAGAAATACAGCGTTCAGTTCGTATCGCCATCAGGAAAAGCTTCACAACCTTTCTACTTTTCCACCCGCTATAATGAGGACATCGCGCAAACCTGGCAGGTGTTGAGATCGGAATTCGATGTAATTGCTCTCGATAACGCTCGCGAAAAGGGGGCGGAAGTTCGCGAAGAAATCACGGTGAAGGAACTCCTGCGCGACGGCGAGCGAGTCATTGGCGTGCGCGCCGAGGATAAAACAGGAAAATCACAGGAATTTTTTGCGCCTATAATTATTGATTGCAGTGGACGCGAAGCTTTTGGTGCCGTTCGCAATCGTTGGCGGGTCGGCGATCCGGAACTGCACAAGGTTGCAGTTTGGACTTATTACAAAGGTGCATTACGCGATCCAGGTCTGGATGCTGGCGGAACGACCGTGGCTTTTGTGCAGGAACGAGGCTGGTTTTGGTACATTCCTTTGCACAACGACATCGTAAGCGTGGGAATAGTTGCAGAAGGCAAATATCTTTCGCGCGATGGTGTGAAGGAAACGGACAAAATGTTTCATCGCGAAGTCGGCCAAAACAAATGGATTGAAGATCATCTCGCTGTTGGCAAACAGTTTGGGCCGTACTATATAACCAGTGAGTATTCGTACCACTCAAAATATTGCGCTTCGGAAGGATTACTTTTATCCGGTGATGCATTCTGTTTCCTCGATCCAGTTTTTTCATCAGGCTTAATGATGGCGTTGAAGAGTGGCGTGATGGCGGCGGATGCGGTGCATGAAGCCATTCTGGCTGATGATTTTTCACCTTCTCGGTTTACGGATTACGGGCGGGATTTGCGGGAAGGAATTGAGAACATGCGAAAGCTTGTTTATGCATTTTACGACGAGAACTTCAGTTTTCGCGAATTGACCAATAAATATCCAGACCTTGCGGGCGATGTGACAGATTGCCTGTCCGGAGATGTGAACAAGGATTTTTCGAGATTGTTTGCCGCTGTAGCCGAGTTTGCCCAGGTACCGGAACCGCTGCCATACGGGCTGCCGCAGGTGAAAACCAAAGCCGAAATGCAATGCGCCTAGCGCGCTATGAAAATCATTCAAATAACACCAGGCGCAGGTGGAATGTACTGCGGAAATTGTTTCCGCGACAACCAACTCGTCGCGGAGTTCAGGCGTCAGGGGCATGACGTCCTGATGGTGCCGCTTTACCTCCCCATGACTTTGGATGAGGAGGATCAAAGCAGCGGAATCCCGGTGTTTTTCGGCGGAATCAACGTTTATTTGCAGCAGAAAGTGCCGTTAATGGGCAAGATGCCGGATTGGCTGCACAGGAAACTTTCCTCACCACCCGTTTTGAAATGGGCTTCGGGGAAGACGGCAAAAACCCGCGCTTCAGAATTGGGGGATTTAACCCTCTCCATGATCCGCGGAGAGGAAGGACGGCAAGCGCGCGAATTGAACGAGTTGATCGCCTATTTGCGCACGCATGAAAAACCGGATGTGATCTGTCTTTCGAACGCGTTGCTGGTCGGGATGGTGCGGTCACTGCGTCGTGAACTTAAAACTCCGGTTGCCTGTGTGTTGCAAGGTGAGGATTCATTCCTGGATTCCCTGCCGGAGCCGCAACGGCAGCAGGTGTGGAGCGAACTGGCTGAGCGTTGTCGTGAAGTAGACTTGTTTATTGCACCGAGCCGTTATTTCGGCGAGTTGATGGGAAAACGATTGAACCTACCGCCCGAGAAAGTTCAAACGGTTTACAACGGCATCAAGCTCGAAGGTTATTCGCCGGCAATTTCCAGGCAGGATCCACCGGTGATCGGTTACTTTGCCCGGATGTGCGTGGAAAAAGGGCTTCCGATCGTGGTGGATGCCTTCCTGCATTTAAAGCGGAGGAACTCCATTCCCAACCTGAAGCTGCATATCGGAGGCGGGTTGGGGCCTTCCGATGAACCATTGGTGAATGAGGTTAAAAAGCGGTTAGAGGAGGAAAACGTTTTTGGGGATGTGACCTTCTTTCCAAATGTGACCAAGGAGCAGAAACAGCAGTTTTTCAAACGCATTTCGGTAATGAGCGTTCCTGCACTGTATGGAGAGGCGTTTGGCCTTTATTTGCTGGAAGCGTGGGCTTCGGGTGTGCCGGTGGCGCAACCGCCCGTTGCTGCATTTCCGGAATTAATCGAGGCGAGCGGCGCGGGAGTGGTGGCGAAAGATTCGAAGGCGGAATCGCTCGCGGATGCACTGGAAAAGTTACTGCTGGATGAACCCACCCGGACGGCGATGGGTATTCAAGCACGGAAAGCGGTTGAGGAGCAATTCAATGCATCGATCATGGCTCAGAATATGATCTCAAAATTTGAGTCGATCAGTTCAG
>JBQCGE010000434.1:0-8281 GCA_051955955.1 Verrucomicrobiota bacterium | reverse complement strand
TTTGTTCGGGCGATAAAAACTCTGAAACCTTCGCGTCCCCTTTGCTCATGACTTCGCGGACCTGCTCGACCGATTTGATTTGGATCTGACGGACGGTTTCGATGCCGCTTTGGACGAGCGGTTTAATTTGCTCAACCTGCTGGTCGGAGAGCTCGAGCTTTTCCTTCCAGTCATTCATGATGAAGTTGGCCATTTCATCCGGGGTTGGGAATTTAAAGCCGGGGCCTTTGCCTTCCGGCCGGGGAAAGCCGCGATGCATGGTGGTTCGTTTCCATACAATCGCGCCGCCACTGAGCGCGCCGGCAAGAAAGATCAGCAACAAAAATGCGGAAATTTTCAGTTTGGATTTATTCATTTAAAACCGCCATTTGAAGAATCGAAACTGTCTCGGCCACAAAATCGGTGCTCGGTTTGGACGGTTTGGAACTTGCGACGAGGCAGATGGTGGCGACGAGGAATGCGAGGCCGACGGCAGGGCGAAGGATCGGCATCCAAAGCGCGAGGGGCGAACTGGCAGTTGTGCCGTGTGAGGTACATTCGGCGTGGATGGCACGCAGCACGCGCTCATCGAATTGAAAAGGCATTTCGGTTGTGGGCAGTTCAGATTGCCGCACTCGTTTGGCTAGATCGTTCCAGAGGTTTCTTTTCATTTCGTCCGCTCCAATCGTTCAAGTTCTTTGCGTAATTTACGGCGCGCCCGGAACGCGCGAATTTTTACCACACCGGCATTGGACCCGGTTGCTTCGGCGGCTTCGGCGACGGTTCGGCCTTCGAGGTCGATCATCGTCAAGATTGCGCGATCCAGGGGTGAAAGCGTTTGCAGCAGCTTTGCGGTCAGCTCGCGTGTGGCGCTCTGTTCATCGGCAGAAGCTTCCTCCTTCTGCTCCAGCACTCGATCGAGGGCTGAGGCTTCATCCTCATTTAAATCCGCCCAACGAAGTTCCGGGCGGACCTTTTCGCTGCGCAATTCGTTGAGGCAGGTATTGACGGCGATCCGCGAAATCCAGTGAGAGAGCGGCGCGCTGCCATTGTACTGTTCAAGTTTTTGAAACACTTTAACAAAAATCATTTGGGCGAGATCTTCTTCATCCATTCGCCTGGGCAAATGGCCTCTAACGATCTTGAGCACCAGTCCGTAATGCTCGCGAATCAACTCACGCGAGGCTTCATCCTCGCCGGACTTGACCCTTTCAAGCCATGTTCCGTCGAAGCCCGGCTCAGGCATAATTGCCTCTGGTGCTCCATGCCACAGAACTAGTGACTCGCCCGGTCATGAAGTGGTTACATCAAGATTTTTCCAGGGAAAGCTTTTCCCGCGCGAGGGCGAGTGGGATTCCAGCGGCAAAGATTACTTTATGTCGGGTGGTTTGTCCTTTTGTGAGTTGCAGCCGGGAGCGAGGGCAATCCAGAGCTTCGGATAAAAGTTCCAGCACGGCTTCATTCGCGGCGGAATCAACGGGAGGCGCGGTGACGTAGACCTTTAATTCACCGGCTTGTTCTCCGGCGACCCGATTGCGGCTGGAGCGGGGCTGGACTTTCACTGAAATGTAGGTTCCGTGCGCCGCTTCACGCAAAAAGGTCGTGCTCATAACGGGAGGCGTTGGAAGGCGTTGAAAACAAAAGGAGCAATCACCCGCTCCGAGACCCAGAAGACGAGCAGGGCACCGACGAGTGGGGAAATATCGATTTTGCCAAAACGCAACCACTTCAGCGGAATCAAAAATGTGGACGCCGTTTGGCTCACGTATCTCCAAAATGGGTGCGAGCCGAGATACACATAAAGATTCAACAGATGAATCGCGAAAAAAGCGATTAAGAGCCATTCCCAGAGCAGGAGCCCAGCGACACAGAACAAGGCGGCCTGTTCCCAAACATGCGCGGAATTTTTAGGGGCAGGGATCACTTGCCAATACCGCAGCAGCGGCGAAATTGCGGCCCATGCCAGGCCCGTGCAGGCGAGGGGGAGGACCAATTTCAAAACCCAGGGCAATCTTGTGAGCCAACCGAGCTGGAGTTCGACAAAGCGGTGGACGACGTCATTTTCGCCACTATCCCGGTGAACGATGGAAAGCAACAGCAGCCAGCTATAATAAATTCCGAGGAAAGAGCCAAAACTGAGGAGCGAATAGGCCAGCATCCGCAATGGCAAATCTGTTCGCCAGGGAATAGAAATGGCGACGAGATCGATGCGAGGGGTCCAGGAACTGTTTGAACCGAGCACCGCATAAAAATAAGAGCGAACAAAGAGCAGCAAGATCAGCGCTCCGAGCGAGCCCCAACCGCGGAGGCGGGATTTTTCAGTGGCGCGAAGCGAATTTGCGATGGAAATGCCCGCGCGTGTGGGACCCCGCGCAACGACCCTGCCGGAGCGCCAATCAATCCAGAGCAAAACCGCTGCAATGTTTAATATGAAGTCGATCAGGTCCATGGTACCCGGTTGGCTGGAGATAAATCGTCACCCTTTTCGTTCGAGAGAGCGCGCAATCCTGAGAATGATTTGTTCGAGTGAAACTCGCGGTTCAAAGCCTGTGGCGCGTTTCAATTTTTCAATGACCGGCTTGCGTCGGAGCATGTCTTCAAACCCGCTTGAATAAGCTTCGGAGTAGGGGATTAGTTGAATTTCCGATTTTGAATTCAAGAGGGCGATGACCCTTTTGGCGAGTTCCAGGATGCTGATTTCTTCGGTGCTGCCGACGTTGTAGATTTCACCCCCGGTCTGGGGTGATTCCTTCAAGCGGAACAGCGCCTCGACCGTATCCTCCACATCACAAAAGCAGCGGGTTTGTTCACCCGTGCCGAACACCTTGAGCGGCTCATTTGCAAGGGCGGCTGAAACAAATCGGGGGAGGACCATTCCGTAGCGGCCTGTTTGCCTCGGACCGACCGTATTGAACAGCCGCGCGATGGTGACGGGCAATTGGCGCTCCTGCCAATAAGCCATGGCGAGAAACTCGTCCATTAACTTGGAGCAGGCGTAACTCCAGCGACCGAGGTGCGGAGGACCGATCAAAAGATCATCCTGCTCACTGAAAGCCGGTTTCGAACTCTTGCCATACACTTCCGAAGTGGATGCGATCAGAATGGGTTTTTGCGAACTGGCAGCGGCATACAGCACCACCTCTGTTTCCGTCAGGTTGGTTTCAATCGTTCGAATTGGAGAATGAACGACCAGTTCGACTCCGACGGCCGCAGCCAGATGATAAATAAAGTTGGCCCGTGAACACAGGATGGGGAGGTCCATGCAGTCGGAAACGCTCGACTGCACGATTTCCAGTTTTGGATTTTTTTTAACTTCAGCAAGATTCTCCAGGTTCCCGGTGGAGCAGTCATCGATCACGGTGACGCTGCAACCCTCGGATAAAAAACGCTCGGTCAGATGGGAACCGATGAACCCCGCGCCACCCGTGATTAAAACATGCTCACCCATGCTATTCCGGCAATGATTCGCAAATTGCCTTTGCGAGTTGTTCGCGAAACTCCGGTTGCAGGATTTGCCTGGATTCCGCGGGGTTACTCAGGAACCCGCCTTCCACCAGGACGGCGGGACGTTTTTGTTCGCGGAGCACGGTCATGAATCGTGCGCGGCGGACGCCGCGGTCACGACGATTGGTGAGCTTTACCAGGTTGGATTGGATGCGCATCGCGAGCACGACATTTTCCGTATCATAGACATTATTCGGAAAGACCCGGCGCGGGTCGTCTTCATAACCGCGCTGGATATTCGAGGGCAAGCCCGCGGGAGTCAGGCAATACGTTTCCGCGCCGGATTCATCTCCGCCCGTTCCGGTGCCGGCCAGTGAATTGAAATGGAGGCTGATGAACAAGTCCGCATTTTGGGCATCGGCGAATTGCACGCGGTCCAGAAGTGGGGTTTCGCGATCGCTATCCCGGGTTAAAAGAACCGTCCACGCGCTGTTCGTGAGGAGGCGCTGGATGCGCAAGGCCCAATCGAGGGTGAGTTCTTTTTCGTAGGTATTTCTTCCCACGCATTTGCTGCCGGAATCGCGACCGCCATGGCCTGGATCGATCACCAGCACGCGACGTTTATCCAGAGGTTTAACTACCCCGAACACCAGAGCGTGAACGTTTTTGGATACATCGAGCGAATGGAGGGCGATTTGGCCCTGTTGCAGGCTGGGCGCGAAACCGAGCCCGAGATTAATGCCATTCCATTTGGCATAACGCTGACCGACTGCCATTTGCAGCACACCGGCCGGGGAAGTGAGTTCAATACTTTGCGGGTAGTCCTTTTGCAGGATACGCGCTGATGTAAAGCCGCACAGCTCCTGCCATGCGGATACCGGCAAAATTCCTCCGGGCAGGGTGAACTTTTCCTCAGGCAGGATCGATTCCGATTTATCAACGATGGGCGGCGGGGTGAAATCCCCCGGAACCATCTCTGTCTGGACCTGTGGCTCGACAATGACGGGTGCTGTAGCAGGAGGAGGTTGGATCGGGCGAAGCGGGGTAACCCTGGGCGGTTCCTTGCGTGGACTGGGGCACCCGGTAATAAAGAGCGCGCAGAGGAGGATGAATCCAAGATTTGCAAACCAACGCGCGCGCCGAACCAACATGGCGGATATCTTGCATTCAACTAATTGTCAGACAAGAAGGAACACTCGGAAAAATGCAAAACATGAAAAACCTGCCGAGCTGATCGCTGCGAGTTAAAAGGCGGTTTGGAAAATGGGCGAGTTAGGCCGTTAGGCCATTTCAAAGCTGGAAATCCGCAGCTGAGCAGGGAGAATGGAGAGACCGGAATTCTGCGCGAAAAAGGCGTTGACACAAGGTTTGCGAGTCCTATATTGAGCGGCAGTTTTTAGTGGGTCGAGAGCGTAGAAAAACCATTAAATCCCCATAATTGCTCTGAAAGCAGGAGGGATTGAGGGGTTTTTGTCTTTTTTCCCCTAATTTGCCAGACGCTAAGCGAGCTGGACGGGAATGAAAGTAACGCCCATGTAGCTCAGTTGGCAGAGCACATCCTTGGTAAGGATGAGGTCACCGGTTCAAACCCGGTCATGGGCTCCAGATTTGGCGCGAGCAGCGCAAGAGAGAACTAGAAAGAACATTAACAATTAGGATTAGAAATGGCTAAAGAAGCGTTTCAAAGAACAAAACCGCACGTGAATGTCGGCACCATCGGACACGTGGATCACGGCAAATCAACACTGACAGCGGCCATCGTGGCGGTGCAGTCACGCAAGGGATTGGCCACACCTATCTCTTACGCGGACATTACGAAAGGTGGAACGGTTCGTGACTCAACGAAAACGGTTACGATCGCGGTCTCGCACGTGGAATATGAAACCGCTACCCGCCATTACGCTCACGTCGATTGCCCAGGCCACGCTGACTATGTGAAAAACATGATCACCGGTGCCGCGCAGATGGACGGTGCGATCCTCGTGGTGAGCGCTGCTGACGGCCCGATGCCTCAGACTCGTGAGCACATCCTGCTCGCCCGCCAGGTTGGTGTGCCAGCCATCGTTGTCTTCCTGAACAAGGTTGACCTCGTGGATGATGCTGAGTTGCTCGACCTCGTCGAAATGGAAATTCGTGATTTGCTGAGCAAGTATCAATTCCCTGGTGACACCACCCCGGTCGTTCGTGGCAGCGCAACCGCCGCTCTCGAAGGAAAGCCGGAAGGTGAAGCCGCGATTCAGGGATTGATGGACGCAATTGATGCTGCGATTCCTCTCCCAACACGCGAAATCGACAAGCCATTCCTGATGTGCATTGAAGACGTGTTCAACATTGAAGGTCGTGGCACTGTGGTGACTGGCCGTGTGGAACGTGGTGAGCTGAACAAGATGTCTGAAGTTGAAATCGTTGGTCTCCGCGACACCCGCAAGACTGTTGCGACCGACATTGAAATGTTCCGCAAGTTGCTGGACAAAGCGAGCGCTGGCGACAACGTCGGTGTGTTGCTCCGTGGCACGAAGAAGGAAGAAGTCGAACGCGGCATGGTTCTGGCCAAGCCCGGCACGATCACTCCTCACACGAAGTTCAAGGCTGAAGTGTACGTCCTTTCGAAGGAAGAAGGCGGCCGTCATACTCCGTTCTTCAACAACTATCGCCCTCAATTCTACTTCCGCACGAGCGATGTGACTGGCAGCGTCAAGTTGCCTGAAGGTGTGGAAATGGTCATGCCTGGTGACAACGTCGGCGTGGAAATTGAACTGATCGCGGCGGTCGCGATGGAACGCGGTCAACGTTTCGCCATCCGTGAAGGTGGCCGGACGATTGGCGCGGGACGTATCAGCGAAGTATTAACCTAAGTTTGATCTTGAAAAAACATGGAGTGCGGGGAATATTCCCCGCCTCCGTTTTTTCGTCTCAGCCGGAGCTGTAAGGTTTTGGCGGAGAGTGCAGTAGGGCGGTAGCTCAATTGGTAGAGTAGCGGTCTCCAAAACCGTCGGTTGGGGGTTCGAGTCCCTCCCGCCCTGCCAAACTAAAATTTAGGAAAGACGAATTTAGGAATAGCGGAATAACGTGAGGGTGCCGGAGGGGTGGCAGAGTGGTCTATCGCGGCGGTCTTGAAAACCGCTAAGGCTTAACACCTTCGGGGGTTCGAATCCCTCCCCCTCCGCCAGTTTTAAAGTGAATAAATATATTGCAATGGTTTTGGGTTTAGGGGCGGCTGCTGTTCATGCTGCTTCCAACGCGGTAGCGACTACCGCTTCCCAGGCGGCTGCAGGCACCTCACCTGTATCCAGGGCGGCTTCCTCACCCGGATTTTGGGACCAGTACGGTTCATTGATCATCTGGGTAGTCGTGATTTCGGCGGTGTTTCTCTTTCTTTGGAGCAAGGGATACCTGGTCAAAATTCGTAACTACGTTGAGGAAACGAAGGAAGAATTGCGGAAATGTTCCTGGCCATCAGTTGATGAACTGAAAGGCTCGACCATTGTCGTCATGCTCACGATTGCACTTTTGGGCGCTTTTACCGTTGGAGTGGACTGGGTCCTCTCGATGGTGGTTCGCCTGATCACTGCTTAACCCGAAAGGAAAACGAATGCCTCAAAGCAAATGGTTTGTGCTTCATACCCTTTCCGGGCAGGAGCAAAAAGTTAAAGAAAGCATCGAAAAACGGATTAAGGCCGAGGAGATGGGCGAGTATATTAATGAAGTGCTCGTTCCGATGGAAAAAGTGGCCGAGGTTCGCAGTGGGAAAAAAACAGTCACCACGCGCAAACTTTATCCCGGGTATGTTTTCATTGATATGATCCTGCTCGATGAAAACAATCGAATCATCGAGAAGCCCTGGTATTTTATTCGGGATACCCAGGGGATTATCGGCTTTGTAGGGGGTGAACGCCCCACACCGACGAGCGCGGATGAGATCGCCTCGATCAAGGCTCAGATTTCAGACTCGGAAGATACGGAACGTCCGAAAGTTCAATTTGAAGTGGGCGAGACCATCAAGATTAATGATGGGCCATTCCTGAATTTCAGCGGTGTGATTGAAGAAATTGACCCGGAGAAGGGCAAGCTCAAGGTTACCGTGAATATTTTCGGCCGCAATACCCCGGTGGAACTCGAATACTGGCAGGTCGAGAAAGCTTAAAACAGTTAAATAGTTACAGTTTATATGGCGAAGAAAGTTGTTGGACAAGTCAAGTTGCAGATTCCTGCCGGCCAGGCGAACCCGGCACCTCCCGTGGGCCCGGCTCTCGGTCAGCAAGGCGTGAACATCATGGCCTTCTGCAAAGAGTTTAATGCGGCGACGAAGGAGCAGGCAGGGCTGATCATTCCGGTCGTCATTACGGTTTATCAGGATAAGTCATTCACATTCATCACCAAGTCTCCTCCCGCATCGGTGCTTTTGAAGAAGGCAGCGGGGGTTGCTTCCGGTTCCAAAGCGCCGAACAAGGACAAGGTCGGCAAGGTGAACCGCAAACAAGTCATGGACATCGTGAAGATGAAGATGAAGGACTTGAACGCCACGGACGAGGAAGCCGCCTTCCGCGTTGTGGCTGGGACCGCCCGCAGCATGGGCATTGAAATTACCGGTTAATTTAACCAAAACCGCGGGAGAGCCTTAAAAGCTCGTTTGCACCGCAATTATTAAAATGGCCAGAAAACCTAGCAAACGATACAGAAAAGCACTGGAAGCTGTGGATGCGAAGAAATCGTATCCGCTTCAAAACGCAGTAGAAATCCTGGGTAAATTCCCAAAAGCCAAGTTCAACGAAACGGTTGAAGTGGCTTTCCACCTTGGCGTTGATCCAAGGCAATCCGACCAGATGGTTCGTGGAACTGTCCCGCTTCCTCACGGCAG
>JBQCGE010000433.1:0-3620 GCA_051955955.1 Verrucomicrobiota bacterium | reverse complement strand
CCGTCCTACAATGGGCACCATGAACAGGTGGCGACACTCTAAAGTTTTGATTCTGCTTCGCGGCTGGCTGATCATCGCCGCGCTGTTTTTGATCTTCTATGGAGTGCTTTCCGACCGTGAAAACCCCGGCAAAACCGAGGGCTCAATCCAGGCTCAAACTGAGAAGCGATAAAAAAACGGGGTAAAAACCCCGTTTTCTCTGCCTGGCTGAGTTTCTCCTTAATGATCACTCATCTCTCCTAAACTCCACTTCCCCACATCCGAGCCAGGTGAAAATAATTTTGTCCGGGCCGACTACCTGGAGCCGACCCGGGACAAATCTGGCATTACGAAACTCGCGTTCTGCGATCTGCCCTTCGCCTTTCCCTGTGCTTACGTCCGCCCGCCATGTAATCTCGTCGGCCGGAACATAATCATCTCCCGTAATCTTGACCGCTTCGACGTATTCCCCTTTCTGCTGAATCCTGACTACCTCGTCGAAATGCCCCGTGTAGTACCCTAACCATTCACCGGTCAGATCAATAGCTGAAGTTTCAGATCGTTGTTCGAGAGTCTCACTCGCCATGGGAAAACGTTAACCCGCAAACCATCTCGTTCAAAGTCCCGAGCACCCCGATTTTCCGTTCAGCCCCAGCCTGAATCAAAGTCGTTATCCAAATCCGAAGCACTATTGCCCGAAAAGAATTGACGCATTTTGAACCCTCTGGATTGATTGGGTCCATGGAGTCGCATTCGAGATTGTTGCTCGGTTTGAGTATCGCCAGCGCGCTGGGCGCATCTTCCCTGCAAGCGGAAGTCCGCCTGCCAGCACTCTTCAGCGACAACATGGTGCTCCAGCAAAAAAGGCCCGTCGCGGTTTGGGGATGGGCCGACAATGGCGAAAAGGTCACCGTCGAATTTCGCGGCGAAAAGGCATCTACCGAAGCGAAGGATGGCAAATGGAAAGTCCTGCTGCCGATGAGCAAGGCGGGTGGGCCATTCGAATTGAAAGTGAATGGTTCAAATGAAATCACTTTGACCAATGTGCTCGTCGGCGAAGTCTGGATTTGCAGCGGACAATCCAACATGGAATGGCCACTGCGCTCCTCCTTCGAGCCGGAAAAGGACATTGCCAGTTCGAAAAACTCCAAACTTCGCCTGTTCACCGTTCCCAAACTCAAGGCCGACGCGCCTGTCGAGGATGTTAAAGGCGCATGGAGCGAGAGCAATCCTGAGTCCGTGCCCGGCTTTTCCGCCGTTGCTTATTATTTTGGACGGGATTTACAGGAGAAACTGGGCGTCCCCGTCGGCTTGATTCACACTTCCTGGGGCGGTTCACCCGCGGAAGTCTGGATGCGCGAAGACCTGCTTGCCGCGGATCCGCTCTATAAAAAACAGATTCTCGATAACTACGAAACCCAGCTTCAGAATGCCAGGGGCGAAATCCAACAGTGGGAAGCTGAACGGGATGCCGCACAAAAGGCGGGAAAGGCGTTCAACCGCGGAAAACCAGGCCCCTACTGGAAACCATCCGAACTCTATAATGGCATGATCGCTCCATTGATTCCCTACACCATCGCAGGCGCGATATGGTACCAGGGCGAATCGAATGCAGGCGCGGCATGGCAATATCGGATGCTTTTTGCCGATATGATTTCCAATTGGAGAACCGATTTCGGCCAGGGCGATTTTCCATTTTTACTGGTTCAACTCGCGCCCTGGGACAAAAACCGCAAGCGTGACCTTGGTGAAATAACCCACGAACCTGCCGCTAGCGATTGGGCGGAACTGCGCGAAGCGCAGCTCATCTCCACCCAGGTTCTACCCAATGTGGGCATGGCCGTAATTACGGATCTGGGCGACAAGGATGATATTCATCCACGCAAAAAAGAACCGGTTGGCCATCGACTGGCGCTCGCTGCGGAAGGGATCGCCTACGGCAAATCGGTCGTTTACTCCGGGCCTTCCTATAAGGAACTCACGGTTGAAGGCAACCGGGCAATCGTCACGTTCGATCATGCCAAAGGCCTTGCCGCAAGCGAAGGCGAGCTGAAAGGTTTTGCCATCGCCGGCCGCGACCAAAAATTTCACTGGGCTACAGGGGAAATCAAAGGCGACCAGGTAATCCTCACCAGTCCCGATGTTCCCAACCCCGTGGCCGTGCGCTACGGCTGGGCGGATTATCCCGTTGTAAACCTGGTGAATAAGGCAGGATTGCCTGCGTCTCCCTTTAGGACCGATAACTTCCCGATGGTTACCGGCCCAAAAAACGAGTGGTTCAAATAAAAGAATGTTTCAACCTGGAACAATTTCGTTTAATAGTACCACTGCCTGACAATGAAACGATTTTTACGATTCTCGATACTCTCACTGGGCGCCGGGCTCCTGATGCTTAATGGCGCAGCGCAAGTGAATCCATCCGCCGGGAACCAACCTGGGCTGATCAGTTCTGAATTTATTGGTGAACCGCTCCCCACACCTTCAGTTCACGCTTCCACAATTGTCCAGACCGCCAGCGGCCTCATGGCTGCGTGGTTTGGCGGCTCGGAGGAAGGCGCGCGTGATGTCGTTATCTGGATGTCCCGCAATGATGGCAAAGGCTGGAGCAAACCGGTTGAGGTGGCCAATGGCATTCACGATGATATTCGCATCCAGTACCCGTGCTGGAACCCGGTCCTCTTCCGGATGGAGAATGGAACGTTGCTCCTTTTCTATAAGGAAGGTTCCAGTCCATCCACATGGTGGGGCATGATCAAGTCCTCGAACGACGAGGGCCAGACATGGTCCGAAGCGAAAAAATTGCCTTCGGGAATTTACGGTCCGATCAAGGACAAGCCGATCCAATTGGAAGACGGCACATTGGTCGCCGGATCCAGCACTGAAGACCAGGGCTGGCGCGTTCATGTTGAGCGCGCGAAAAATCCAATGAGCATGCAGAGCTGGTGGCGCACCCTCGCCATCAATCGCTCGGTCGATTTCGCCGCTATCCAACCCACTTTGCTCCCATGGCCTGATGGCACCATTCAAATGCTTTGCCGCACCAAGGACAAAGTCATTACCGATTCATGGTCTGGTGACAAGGGTTATACCTGGACCCGAATGAAAGCCACTGAATTGCCAAATCCAAACAGCGGTATTGACGCGGTGGTGTTAAATGATGGACGCGCATTGCTCGTTTATAATCACAGCACCGAGGGCCGCGATGTTTTGAACGTTGCTGTTTCCAAGGAAGGCAAAGAATGGCAGGCAGCCCTCGTCCTGGAGAACACTCTCGGGATGGAATTCTCCTATCCTGCTGTCATTCAGACTACCGATAAGAAAGTCCATGTCACCTACACATGGAAACGGCAGAAGATTAAACACGTTGTGATCGATCCATCAAAGCTGGTCACCCGCCCCATTTTGAACGGGCAATGGCCGTAAGCGGTCGAACCAACGAAGAACTCACTCATTTCTCGAGATTAAAACTCAAGGCAACGTTTCGTTGACACTACTTTGCCTGATAATTACTGTAGCGCGAACCATTAACGTTTTACGCATCGCATGTTATTGAAGATCAGTTTGGGATTAGCAATTTTGGTTGGGCTGGCGACTTTGTACGTCACCCATTTCCAGGTGGGCGGGAAGATCAATGATTTGAA
>JBQCGE010000432.1:0-4470 GCA_051955955.1 Verrucomicrobiota bacterium | reverse complement strand
TTGCAGCAGGATATCCTTGCCGCGCGCCCCGACAGCCATCCGCACGCCGATTTCGCGTGTTCGTTCCGTCACACTCACGAGCATGATGTTCATGATCCCAATGCCGCCCACCAGGAGCGAAACGCAGGCAACCGAGCCGAGCAGCCAGGTCATTGTTTTTGAAGTTTCGGTTGCTGCCTCGCTGATTTCCTGCTGCGTGCGGACCATGAAGTCGTCATCGCCTCCTTCGCGAATGCGATGGCGCTGGCGAAGCAGTTCTGTGATATCCTCCTGCACTTCCGGGAGCAGATCGGGAGCAGCGGCCTGAACCACAAGTGAGCGGAAACTGGTGCCGCCCGAAAGCCGTTTCATCGCGCTTGTATAAGGGACCAGGATCACGTCGTCCTGGTCGTTGCCAAACATCGCCATCCCCTTCGGGGCACGCGCACCTACAATGACAAAGGGCGCACTCTTGATGCGAATGATCTGCCCGACCGGGTCGCCATCACCGAAGAGCGTGTTCGCTGTCGTTTTTCCAATCAGCGCAACCTTGGCCGCACTGCGAACATCGTTGTCGGTGAAGTTGCCGCCATTCTCGAACTTCCAGGAACGGGCCGAGGCATAATCCTCGCCCACGCCCATTACAGTCGTCATTAGATTCTGGTTGCCAGCCGCAACCTGCGCATTTGCCCGAACTTCCGGGCTCACGCCGACAATCCCGGAAATCTCGTTGCGAATCGCTTCGTAATCCCCTGGGGTTAACGTCCCGGCGCTGCCGAATCCCATGCTGAATCCGCCTCGCGTGACATTTCCGGAGAATACCATCGCCACGTTTTGACCCATCGCGGCAATTCGCGCTTCCACCTGCGCCTTAGCTCCGTTACCGATGCTGATCATCGCGATCACCGCCGCCACGCCGATGATGATGCCGAGCATTGTCAGCAAGGTGCGGAGTGTGTTCCGCTTCAATGCGCGCAGCGCGATTTTTAAAATTGCCAGGAGCATCATGGGGCGAGTGAAACGGCTGATTGTTCGTCGTGTAGTTTGGCCAGCTCTTCCGTGGAGGAGAGTGGGCGCTCAATCATTTCATCCTTGATCAGCCGCCCATCGCGCATGATCAGCATGCGCTTGGTGTAGTGCGCAATATCGAGCTCATGGGTGACCATAACGATGGTCATCCCCTGTCGATTTAATTCCTGGAACAGGCCCATGATTTCGATGCTCGTCTGTGTATCCAGGTTGCCGGTCGGTTCGTCGGCCAGCAGAAGCTTGGGCTTGTTCACTAACGCCCGAACAATGGCCACGCGCTGTTGTTGCCCGCCGGAAAGCTGGTTTGGATGATGCAAAGCGCGTTCGCCAAGCCCCACCATTTGCAGCGCCTCCATCGCCCGGCGATTTTGCTCCCGCCCGGCAATGCCGCGACCGTAAAGCAGCGGCAGCTCCACATTTTCGAGTGCGGTGGTGCGTGTCAGCAGGTTAAAACCCTGAAAGACGAACCCGATCTTCTGGTTGCGCAACCCGGCCAGTTCATCGCGATTCAGCTTCCGCACATCGACACCATCCAGCCAGTACTGCCCGCCGGTCGGCCGATCCAGGCAGCCAATCGTGTTCATCAAAGTCGATTTGCCTGAGCCGCTCGCTCCCATGATCGCGACAAATTCGCCCGGCATCACGGAAAGCGAAACCCCGCGCACGGCATGCACCTGAACTTCTCCGCTCTGGTAGGTCTTGGAGAAGTCCTCAAGCTTGATTACCGGGTTCATCGACGCCTGCTTCCTCCACCGAATGGTCCGCCGAATGGGCTCCGCTGCTGCTGGCCAGCCGCCAACGGTGCTCCTGCGCTGGAGGCAAGGCCGGTCACAATCTTATCGCCCTCGCTCAAACCTTCCAGAACTTCGGTGAAATTGCCGTCGGAGATGCCCGTTTTGATTTTAACCGCTTTCACTTTCGGCTCGTTCTCACCCGTCGCTTGGGTGGCGACGTAAACGGTGCGGGTCACCGGGCCTTCGCTCGCGTGACAGCCAGCTCCACCGCCAAAACTTCCTCCACCCTGGCCCCGCATGGCGCGGAATTGCTCCCGCTGTTCGGGCGTCATGCTCTGCCAGCGGCGGCGACGCTCTTCACCATCCGCGCTCGATCCACCTGATCCCCCACTCTGCGGACCGGCTGCAGGTTTCGCCTCAGCCACATTGCCGACGGGCGCGGTGGAATCCTTCACATTCCGCCCGGGCTTCTCCGGCTTCACGCCGAGCATCTCGTCCGTGGGACGGAATCGCAAAGCCGCATTGGGAATCTTCAAAGCATCCTTGCGTTCGGCGGTAATGATCGATGCGGTGGCGGTCATGCCGGGGCGCAATTTCAAATCATCATTTTTCACCGCAACGACTGCTGTGTAATTGACCACGTTCTGATTCGTGATCGGCGCGAAACGCACCTGGGAAACCTTCCCGCTGAACTGGCGATTGGGGAAGGCATCCACCGTGAATTTTACCGGCTGGCCTTCGCTCACCCCACCGACGTCCGCTTCGGAAACCATTGCTTCAATCCGCATTTCACGCAGGTCATGCGCGATTTGGAACAGGGTTGGGGTGTTGAAACTCGCCGCGACCGTCTGGCCGACGTCAACCGCTCGCGAGATCACCACGCCATCGTCCGGCGCGTAAATGGTTGTGCGCTCAAGGTCCACCTTCGCTTTATTGAGCGATGCCTCGCGCGTTTTGACCACCGCCTGCGCCTGGTGAAGGTCGGCGACCGTCTTATCGTAATCGGATGCGGATACCAGTTCGGCCGCTCGAAGGTCCTTGGCGCGATTGTAATTGAGCTGCGCGTATTCCAGCGCAGCCTGGGCGTTCTGCAACTCCGCCTCGGCCTGGGTGATGTTCTGCTGGTAGGTGGAAGGGTCGATCCGGGCGATCACCTGGTTGTTCGTCACCTTGGAATTAAAATCGACGTAAATATCTGTGATGATGCCAGATACCTGGCTGCCGACCTGCACGTTCTTCACCGGCAGGATTTGACCATTGGCCGTAACCGCCTGCACGATCTCACCGCGGGCCACCTCAGCCGTCTTGAACTCGACCGGCTTTTCGGCACTGTTGTATTTCTTCCAACCCCAGGCCACCCCGCCCCCAATGAGGACAAGAATGATCACCCACAAAATCCAGGAACTACTCTTTTTCGGAGACATGCGCGATTGCGATTAACGTCATTAATTGAACACTGGAGAGACCCGCAGGTTGCGCCTGCTCCCCTCCCCTCACATACCCAACACTCCATTAGACTCAACCGGAGCATGCACGGTTACAAGCAAATCCGCTGCCATGGGCAAAATGCTGTCCCCCGGTTCCTCGCTTCGCCTGATTGCAACCAACTCCCCCCGGCTTATCGTTCCATATGAAACGCTCAGATACGAAAATGGAGCACCAGCCCGGCAAATATGTTGAAGGCGCAGCGCCGCTCGGGACCGTCACCGAAGAGATGGTGGTGAGACGAGCAAAAGAAGTGGCCTTAACCAATGGCCGGAATGGAAACGACTACACCCAAAACGATTACGACGAGGCGAAAAAGGAGCTGGTGGGTGTTTACGACGAAACGCCTTCCGACGAAACCGATCAAATTCCGCAATCCGGCGGTTGGCTGGCCGAAGGCGTGGACCAGGGACGTTCTGCGCCTACCCGCCCTGCCAGGGATGAACAAACTGTTGCGGAGGAATTAGTCGAGGAAGGGGTGGAAGAAGCAACCCACCACCAGATGCTCGCCGGAAACCAACAGACACGAGGGAAAGAAAAATAAATTATGGCCACTGCGGAAATCAAAAGCACGGATTGGGAACCTTTTTGTCAAAAATTCCTGGAACTACATCAAAATTCACTAGTCACCCTCACCACCATTGACCAGGGCGGGATGAGAGTGGAAGTCGCGCGCGAAATGCCGCTGCGCAGGATTTGGTTCGAAAAAGGGGCCTGCAACGATTCCATCTTCATCAACCTGGAACAACAAGGGAAACGCGAGATCAACCACGAAGTGGTCGGCCCCATTCACCTCAAACTCCGCGAAGAAGGCGAAGGAAAAAAAGCCCTGCAAATCGACGGCGAAACGGGCTCAACCCTCCTCTCCTTCCACTCCGGACGAATGAATGAGTTGATGCAGATGCTTTCGCGGGAGTAACAGCGAGCCGAGTGAAAGCAGATTGCTGTTAGGCGAGTGAACCCTCTAGACTGTGTTTAAGCGGGTACAACTTACGGGTTCGAGGAGCTAGGTCGAACGCTGAAGGACATTGCATGTAAATTTCAAACCAGTCTTCTTGCGTCTTGATCTTCCGCATAATGACTATTTTGGCTGATGGCATCTTCGCGTTGTTTGCGTTTGTCTTGGTCGTCATATGCACATAAATATCATACCCCATTTCTTTGTGTAACCCGCTCCATTCTGGCTCAGCACCAGCCGATTGAGATTATCGAACAGGTTCGTGGTCGTGCTCAAAGCGTCACT
>JBQCGE010000431.1:0-3575 GCA_051955955.1 Verrucomicrobiota bacterium | reverse complement strand
AAACCCTCTGGGAACCGACGTGGAACAACTGCCCGAGAATGAGCGCGCGGATGCTTACGCACACATGGGTGATTTATTAATAAAGGAAAAGCGGTTTGGAGAAGCCGTGACGGCGCTACGCAATTCAATCCGTTACGATTCGCAAAATGAGTCGGTTCATTACAACCTTGGATTGGCACTGGCGAAAAATGGAGCTGCTCAAGATGCAGTCGCGGAATATACGAAAGCCCTGGAGATCGCGCCGGATTATGCGGAGGCGCATAATAATTTAGGCAACCTCCTCATGAAGGAGCACAAGTTCGATGATGCAATTTCGCACTTCAAGGAAGCCGTTCGGATTAATCCCCAAAATGCGATCGCCTACAATAATTACGGAACCGCGCTCGCGCATAAAGGACGGTATTTTGACGCAGGGGAAAATTTTTCAAAGGCGGTGGCGCTTTCGCCCGATTACCTTGAGGCTCGATTCAACCTGGCAAATGCATATCTTCGGCAGGGTTTGCCTGGTGACGCAGAACGTGAATTGAAAGAAGCGCTGCGCATCGATCCGAAATTTGTTCCCGCGCAAAAAGCGTTGCAGAAACTTTACGCGCAATCTCCACAGCCCGCGAATCGATGATTATTTAAGGACTTGCACCGCGCCGTTCTGGTCGATTTCAACTTCGCGAAACTGCGATTCCACTGGCGATCGAGTTTCCCTGCCGCCGGGCCAGCGAACCACGATTTCACTGGCTCCCTCGGGAACGCCCATGACCAATACAGCTGAGTCCTGCGACCAATAACCGCTGCCGCAATGAAGTTCGCTGGCAGGCCCTGCTGAATTTGAATTCTGAATCCGAACCACTGCGCCAAACCCGAGTGGATTTCCTTCCGGGCCCCGGAGGCGGATACGCAAGCCAGGACGAGCAATTTGATTATGATACAATTTTGCGGCCGCACCATTCTGTGCGACGACCAAATCGATCCGGCCATCGCTGTCATAATCGGCAGTAGCTGCACCGCGCTGTTCACCGTAAATCTTTATGCCACTTTCCTGCCCCGGAACTTCGAGCAGTTTTCCGTGTCCATCATTTCGCAACAGCAACCCGCGGCCTGAATCGAGCCGGTCATCGTCCGGCCTAACCGCAGCAAGATTTTGGGCCATGAACAAATCCTGATATCCATCGCCATTGAAATCGGCCACGGTCAAGCCAAAGGCGGGAGCCCATTGGGCCTGCATGGGGAGCACCTCAGGTATCCATTGGCCCTCCTTGAATCGGATCAGCATTGAGGCAAGGGTCGCTGCCTCCAGCCTTTTAAATTTTGGTTTTTCGCTGCCGAGAATCATATCTAGCTTTGCCTTCGCATAATCGGCATTGCGCGGAAAGCGGCTGTTCAATTCCGGCCAATTAGCAGTGAGCGATTCTTTGGGCCGGAAGGGGACGATTTCGCGGGTGCCCGGTTCCTGATACGACTCGATCAAGGTGTTTACGCCGTTGGATTGAATGTCGGCGTAATATAAAAAACAGGGGCCATCCCCTGCCCGGTTGTAAAACGAATTTAAACCGAGGTTGCCTGCGATCATTTCCATTTTGCCGTCGCCATCCAGATCGCCAGTAGTGACGCTAGTCCATAGACCAGTCCATTTATCCAGCCCAGTTGATTGGGTAACATCGGCGAAGATTCCCTGATTGTTTTTGAACAAGCGGATTGGGCCCCATTCACACGCGAGGATCAGTTCCGCGAAACCATCGCCATCCAAGTCACTGAAAATCGCAGAACTGACCATGCCTGCATTGGCGAGCAGCGCGGAGATTTTCATATCTTCAATCCATTTATCATCTCTGAATCGGTAAAGTTTGCCACCGGAGGATTCGGGATATTTGCCCGGAATAAAACGCGCACCGACGAAGAGTTCCAGAGTGCCATCCCCATCGATATCAGCCATTGCAAGAGGGCCCGCGCTGCCACTTGGAGGAACGGGGAGATGAGCGGAGTTGAGATCGACTTGCGACGTCAATGACTTGAGGTAAATGGAATGGCCACTGCCACGTGTGCTTTCATAATTTGCGATTGAAAACATTACTGACCGGTCCTCGCCCCTGGCCCAGCAAATCAAAGCTGCGGAATCATCGGCGAGAGTCGGGCCATCAAGATTCGCGGCTTGAAAGGTGCCATCCCCTTTGTTCAGGAATGTTGCGATGCGCCCTCCGCGCCCGGCCCCAATCACGAGGTCATCCGTTCCATTTCGGTCCAGGTCGATCCAGCAAACGCCTGGTCCGAGTTGGCTCATTTTTTTGGGCAATGTTGGCTGACGTTGGAAGTCATCAAAATCGATTTCGTGATGGATAAAATTCAAGGCACTGCTCTGGTCAGCGAACCATGTTTTTTGCGGTGCCTGCTTCTGGATGGGTCCGGTTGCCGCGCTGCCTTCCTCCTTGATGACGTAAACACAATTGGGCTCGACTTTCTCGATTCGCGATTCTTTACCACTCCTCCATTGCACCCTTAGGGAGGCGGTAACAGTGGAATCAGGAACAGCAAATACGCGCTCGTAATCATCCCCGGACAAATATCGTCCACCCGCGAGGATCTCCTGAGTTTGGGAAAATTTCCCCTGGCTTAATGTAATGCGTGCGCCAACTCCTTGTGTATTTGGCGCCAGACCGGCAAGGCGGACCGCAATGCGTGGTTTTGAAGTCAGGTTCTGGTAGATGAGCGGAGCGGCATCCAGACAATTTGCGACGACATCGAAATCGCCATCATTGTCGAGGTCGGCCAAAGCCATTCCCTGTGTGATTTGAGTGGAGTTAAATCCCCATTGGTCACTCATCTCCTGAAAACGCAGGTTTCCAAGATTTCGGTAGGCTACGTTGGGCGTATTCAGGCTTGGATATGAGAGAAGCCTGCGACGGTTTTCCTGTTGGTTGATGTTTTCAGACGCCGGTGCAGTTGCGGACATGTCACGATCATTCACATCATGCAAATGACCGTTGGAAATGAGCAGGTCCTCCCATCCATCCAGATCGAGATCAATAAAGATCGGTGTCCATGACCAGTCGCTCGCCGCGAGGCCCGCGTACCAGGCGATTTCAGCATACGTATTATCCCCGCGATTCCAAAAGAGCGTGTTTCTAGCAACGTCTTCGGTAGCGAGGGTATCCCCAACTTTTCGATTCTGCGGCTCCCTCGGGCTGTATTGGCGAAGGTGTCGCGACCGTTCGCGGCTGAGCATTTCAACTGTGAAATATTCCAAATTTCCATCGCGATCGAGATCCGCAAAATCAACCCCCATCGAGGCGAAGCTCATGACGCGAACGGATTCGGGTGATGCGGCTTTAAAGTGACCCGTCCCGTCATTCAGCCAGAAACGGTCGGGCGTGTGGAAATCATTGCAAACATAAACATCAGGAAGACCATCGCCATTCGCGTCACGAATTTGCACCGCGAGACCGTAATCCAGCGCGGGTTCCGCTGGCTGACCGTTTGAATCCAGAAAGAAATCGTCCCACTTCAACGGCGTGTATTCCGATCCCGTGTAGCGGTAGAGCATGTCCGGCTCGCCAAACTCAACCACTTTGCCGTTGATGATTTTT
>JBQCGE010000430.1:0-7086 GCA_051955955.1 Verrucomicrobiota bacterium | reverse complement strand
AGCTCTACACGGGCAATCATTTGGGAAATACGGCGGTATGTTTGGAGACGCAACATTATCCCGACTCCATTCACCATCCGAATTTCCCATCGATCGTGGTGCGACCAGGGAAGCCGTTGAAGGAGACGGCTGTGTTCAGTTTCATGGCGAAGTAGAGTTCGACCATGTATGTCAGCTGACGGGCCCGACAGAGCTATACGACACAAGAACCAGCAGGGGCGATGCTTTTTATGATGCAGTTTTGGGAAGGTTGAGAATTTGCAAACAGGAGGCGTGCCCAGTACGATTGGCACATGGACCTTCGAGAATTTCTGGATCAGCATTTCCCCTCGTTTACGGCGTTGACTAGCGGCATAACGGTTGACCTGGCGATTCGTTATGCGGCACTGGCCGGTATTGCGTGGTTATTGGGTTATGTGTTTTTCAAACGGCGGTGGCTGCATCGGAAGATTGTGATGCGATTTCCCGCCGGGAGTGAAGTTCGCCGGGAAATGCTTTATTCCCTCAGTTCGCTGGTGATCTTTGGATTGGTGGGGTCAGGGACATTGTGGGCGGCGCGAGCAGGTTATACGCAAGTTTATTGGAATGTCGGGGAGCATGGGTGGGGATGGTTCTGGGGCAGTGTGGTTTGCGCCATGTTTTTGCACGACTGCTATTTCTATTGGACGCACCGTGCGATGCATCACCCGAAGCTGTTTCCGTGGTTTCATCGTGTGCATCACCTCTCGCATAATCCGACGCCATGGGCAGCATATGCTTTTGATCCGCTGGAGGCGGTGGTGCAGGCGGCGATATTTCCCTTAGCAGTGATGGTGATGCCGATGCATCCGTTTGCGTTTTCGATTTTTATGTTGTGGCAAATCACGAACAACATTCTTGGGCATACGGGTTATGAATTTTATCCGCAGTGGCTGATGAAAACGCCGTTCAGAAGGTTCCTGAACACGCCCACAAACCACGCGATGCATCATGAAAAATTGAGGGGCAATTTTGGTTTGTATTTCAACATCTGGGATCGCCTGATGGGGACGAATCACCCGGACTATGAAAAGCGATTTTGCGAAGTAACCGGTCGCGCTCCGGTGAATCAGAGCGCGGGCTAAGGTGCTTTTGAAAGAAGCCGATGTGGGTCAACCAATGCGCGGATTCGAGACTTGCAGGTCGGCGGCCTGGGCGGGAATGGAAGCGGAGGATTGCTCAGATTTGAGCGAAGCCATATCGATGACGAAACGATACTTCACGTCCGAACGCAAAAGGCGTTCGTAAGCCTCGTTGATTTTCTGTATGGGGATGACTTCGACGTCTGAAGTGATGTTGTGCTGGCGGCAGAAATCGAGCATTTCCTGTGTTTCGGGCAAACCACCGATGAGAGAGCCGGAGAGGCTGCGCCGTCCAAAGACGAGTCCCATTACAGAGACTGGCAATGGCTTTTCGGGCACACCGACCTGGGTGAGATTGCCATCGCGGGCTAGGAGATTGATGTAGGCGTTGATGTCATGTTCCGCAGAGACGGCATCCAGGATGAAATTGAAGGTTCCGGTGTGCTTGATCATCTCGTTGGAATTTCGGGAAATAACGACTTCATGAGCACCGAGGCGGAGGGCGTCCTCCTTCTTATTTGGCGAAGTGGTGAAGACAACGACGTGCGCACCGAGAGCGCGGGCGAACTTCACGGCCATGTGGCCGAGGCCGCCAAGCCCGACCACGCCGACTTTTTTTCCTTTGCCAACACCCCAATGGCGAAGAGGAGAGTAAGTGGTGATGCCTGCGCAGAGGAGGGGCGCGGCTCCGGCAAGATCGAGATTTGGAGGGACACGGAGAGCAAAACGCTCGTTTACAACGATGTTTTCGGAATATCCGCCGTAGGTGACGGGAGCGGTGCCGTGTTTATCCGGGCTATTGTAAGTGAAAACGGATGCGGGGCAGAATTGCTCGAGGCCTGCCGCACAGTTTGGGCAAGTGCCATCAGAATCGACGAGGCAACCGACGGCGGCAATGTCGCCCGGCTTGAATCGGGTGACCGCAGATCCGACCTTTGTCACTCGACCAACAATTTCGTGGCCCGGAACGCAGGGGTAAATGGTTTGCATGACGCTACTCCACTCGTTGCGAACGGTATGCAGGTCCGAGTGGCAGACGCCGCAGAACAGGATTTCAATTTGGACGTCGTGCCCGGTCGGTTCGCGGCGGGGAATTGTGGCGGAAGCCAGGGGCGAAGTGGCGCTGGCAGCGGAATAAGCTTTTGCGTTGTGCATAAAATAATTCAGGACTGGTGTTCAGTAAAAATACGGCAGTCTTCTCTCTCCTTTGGATGAGTATCATCTATTTCAAGAGGCCGCGGAAGGAGCAGTTGACGTTTTTTTGGAGCGGACCGCTCGAAAAATTGCAAAAAAGAACTGAGGGGATTTTCCCGCGGTTCCTGTGATCCGTTTGCCATAGTTCTTCCACTCCCCATTCCGGTTGCTCGTTTATTTCGGGTTGTTGCTAAAGACCAAGTCTGCTGGACGCAATTCCTCACAGCGCGTTTCGGAATAGGCACCCATTCCTCCCATCACATTTTGCAGACGTTGGAAGCCAGCGGATTCAAGCAGGCTGCCACCGATCGAGCTGCGATATCCGCTACCGCAAATCACCGCAATAGATTGGTCCTTCGGCAGTTCCGCCATTTTTTTGGGCAGCTGAGGAAGTGGGATATGCTTTGCTCCGTCGATGTGAGCTGAGTTCCACTCCCCGGGCGTGCGAACATCGAGTATGAATGGCGCTTTGGACGTGCGAACAGCTGTCTTAAGATCACAGACACTGAGCTGAGAGGTCTGGCGGGTTTCCTTTAAGTCATCAGCAACGATAAACCCATCGATCCGGTCGTAGCCGATACGGGCTAGTTCCAAGCGCGCCTTCGGAACAGAGTCCGCAGAACCGACAACCAGAAGGATCGGCTTGCCTGCGGGCACCATGAAGCCTACCCAGGTAGAAAACATCGGGCTATTGATGCCGATGTTGATGCTTTTCGGAAAATGTCCTGCTCCGAAAAAGGGCGCAGGCCGAGTATCAATGACTACGGCACCGGACGATGCTGCTTCTTTGAACTCACGTTCGGTCAATGCCCGAACGGCGGACAAAGTATTCATGGGTGGGGCACCGCGAAGGTTCAATCCCACGTCGAAGCTGAAATAGGGCGGTCGTTCCGGGAGGTTGCTTGTCATCTGTCTCACGAACTCGTTCCGGTCAGTAAGTTTCGCGGCCCAGTTGTCTTTTTTCTCCTGACCTACGAATGAGAAGGGACTGGAAGAGATCGCTCGTCCGCATAGTGAGCCTGCACCATGCGCGGGATGGATTTTTACGTTATCCGGCAAAGCAAATACTTTGTTGAAGAGAGAATCGTAGAGCTTCTCTGCGAGTGTGGTTGGATCTTCATCAGCATCGCGAAGATCTGGCCGGCCCACGTCCCCTACAAATAAAAGGTCGCCAGTATAGATCGCCCTGATTTCGCCATTTTCCCTGGCGACGAAGCTCAAGCTGTCTGGTGAATGACCCGGGGTCTCCCAAATTTCAACTTCAATCCCGCCTATTTTTACTTTTTGTCCATGCCTGGCCGACACGTGGTCGTATGTGACCGGTGCCAGATGAGAAGTGTAAATCTTTGCTCCGGTACGCTCGGCGAGTTCCAGGAACCCGGATGCAAAATCCGCGTGCGGATGGCTGTTGAAGATTGCGACGATTTTCAAACCTTCCGCCTCGGCAGTTTTGAGGTAATCGTCGACGTCTCGTTGCGGATCCACGACGGCAGCTTCTCCATTCGATCCGAACAGATAGGAGGCGTGTGCCAGTCCTGGAACAAAAAACCTTTTTTCGAACATATGCTTCTCTCCTTTCATTTAGTTATAGTCTTCGATTGAAATCCCTGCGCGGCAGAAAGAATCTCGTCCTGGGACAGCACGCGTGGCGGTAAATCCAAGACTGCTACACGTTGGTCGCGCTCAGCTGAAATGTCAGGGTTCCCGGCGAGGTGAGCGAGGAGAGCCTGATGCACGGTCATTCCATGAATTTTTACATCTGCGACGCCGTGCATCCGGCAGACAACATCCATCGCTTCTCCTTCACGCTCGCAACCCGCAATTTGATAACGTTTGTTATCCTTAATTTCTTCTCCACCCACCTTGATTGAAACGAGACGTTTTCCAGGGGGATTATGGGCATAGTAGGTCATTTTAAGTCCAGAGGCACGTGGTCCCCAGCCGCCCGACAATTTCCAGGGATCCCTCGAATAAACCAACTCGAGTTCAGTTTCCAAGTAACTGCGCAGTTGCTTCCCTGTTACCCAACCGACTTTAATTCTAGCGTCCAGCGGCAACACATCCCACAGATCGCCTTCAGTCACCTGGCCAGGTTTGATGGGCGGCCCGAAGCGAAAGCCATTTGAGAACGCGATATCAGCGCCAGTAATCCCCCGGACCGCGTCTGCTACAAAGTTGTCGGTAGTGGTCTCCAGAACGTCGTAGCGCATCAAAGTGCCTTTAGACCTTCCGACTACCCGCTCCATTCTAGCGCGATGCGGTGCCAGCGATTGTTCAACGATTTCCTTCACCTCGGAATTCTCTTCAAAGGCTTTGGCGGTTACAGGAACAAGGCGGAAGCGGTGGCTGGCCACCCCTCCGTGCGGAGCCAGAGTAATGTCCAATTCGCCGACAAAGGATCCGAGGGATCCTGGTTCCACGACAATGACTTTCCCTTCTAAAATGCTCTGCTCCGTTCTTTCATGGGTGTGGCCGGAAAGCAGAACGTCCAACTCTGGAATTTCCCTTGCGATTTGGCGTGAGACCGTCAGCCCGGTGTGGGTAACAGCAACCACCAGATCTGGCCTTTGTTCGCGTTTAATTGTTTTTACGAAATCGCGCAACCCCTCCAATCGCGTCGAATCGAGTCCGCGCACCTGGGCGGGTGGTTGCCTTTGCGTTGTGGTCGGATCGGCCACTCCGATGAATGCAACTTTCACTCCACCACGCTCCATTATTGCCGCAGGCTCAAACAGCCGGGTGTCGGTGGCTGTATCATGAAAGTTGTAGGCAATGACCTTGGCGGTCATCCGTGACATGAGACTTTTGAACCGTTCGGGCCCATAAAAAGGTTCCCAATTCCCCGGCACGAATATGTCCAAACCGAGAGCATTTAATGGCTTGAGGATCGCCTCCCCTTCCGTCCAGGCCGCCGGGCCAGAACCCTGGAAGGCATCCCCACTATCCGCGACAAACACCGGACTGGTTGATTGGCCTTTTAATCGATCCAGCGCCGTTTTGAGCCGTGCAAAGCCGCCCATCATCTGAAGCTCGGGAGTGTGCCCGGGCATGTACTCAGGATGAGTTTCAAGTTGCGCGTGGGTGTCGGCGATGTGCAACAATCGCACTGTTCGCTCCTTTCCTTCCGCTGCGTTTAAGGTCAAGCACGTTGCCATGATTATTCCTACCGTCGCCAATATTTTCGTCATAGATTTGAACTGCATTTTAATCTCGTAAGAAACCGCATCGTGGCCCGGTTATTTGCGAAAGTTGTTCACCAGCACGAATGCTCCCACAGCGATCACGAACCAAGCGAACATTTGGCTCAACCGCTCTCTCGGGATCTTCGGCGTCAACACCACGCCCGCTCCCATTCCGATGAGCGCCATCGTTATGAACATGAGGGTCGGTCCCCAGCTGATCGTGGAATGTGGTAACTGCCCGGCGAGGCCTGCCAGAGAGTTGAAGGCAATTACAACCAGTGAAGTGCCGATGGCCATTTTTAAAGGCACTTTCCCAAAATGAACCATTGCTGGAACGATCAGAAATCCTCCTCCCACCCCGAGGAAGCCGGTAATGACTCCCACCCCGAACCCTGCAAAGCCACATCGCCACAGCCGGCATTGAGATGAGGGTGCGAGTTCTTTGGTCTTTCGTTTGGTTAACATCGCTGCCGCCGTCGCAATCATCAAAATCGCAAAAAGAACGAGGAGTATTTTGGGTGCAACGAGATGGGTTAATTGCGCACCGAGCAAAGCGCCTACCACTCCAGTGGAACTGAAAAGGACCGCTGCTTTTTTGTGAACCAGGCCGCTCCGAGCTTTGAATATTGAACCGACGAGACTTGTAACCCCTACTATTGCGAGGGCCATAGCGACGGCGGTTTGCGCCTTGATAGACCCCGCATAGACCAGAACGGGCACTGTGATGATCGAGCCTCCCCCGCCCAAGAGACCGAGGGCGACGCCGATTAATACCGCCAGGATGTAGGCCAGAATCATCGCGATGAACAACTTAGCTCAGAAAGGAAGAGTTTGCTGGTTTGCATGAACCATTTGCACACCCCGTTCGCGTGTTCCAAGGCATTCGCGCCAATAGGAGACCCATTCCACACGTGTCGGTAATTCCGGAAAAAACGAGGCCCGCGCCCACAAACCCGGAGAGGGCGTACAATACTGGACTAACGAGAAAGCCGAGAACGACACCCAAAATCACTAAGCTGCCTGCGGCAATCCTGACTTGTCGTTCAAGCGACATCATCGTTCGCCCGCGTTGGACAGGCAGTCCCGCGGCTTCCCACGCGTTCATTCCACCCTCAATGACGCTTACGGCATTCAGGCCAGACTTTTCAATTTTTTCTGCGGCTTGCTTGGCGCGATTGCCACTTTTGCAGATTAAGTAAACGGGTTTGCCCGCGGAAAGGTCGGACACAACTTTTAAATCCAGGTTGGAGAGGGGTAGAAGCGTTGCGCCAGGTGCGTGGGCCTGAGTGAACTCAGCCGGCGTGCGGACATCGACCAGCAAACCATCGGGGAGCTTTTGGAACTCGTGAACAGTAATCATCTTCATGGAGTAATACTACATCGCTATATAGCTATACGCAAGTGTGAAAAAGTATTTTCTTTCTCCCGTCGCGTTTCTTGACAACTGGACTGCTACATAGCTATTTGGATATGTGAAAAGACGTAATGAAGTGATGTTGTCCGATGCCCAAATTCTTGAAGCTTCCCGTCTCTTCGCCGTTCTCGCCGAACCGACCCGCGTTCGCATTATCAAACATCTGATGTCCGGACCCCTGACGGTGGGTGAACTG
>JBQCGE010000429.1:0-4934 GCA_051955955.1 Verrucomicrobiota bacterium | reverse complement strand
TGCTGGCGCGACTCCGCCTAAACCTCCCGTGCCTCCCGCACCCGCACCCGCACCTGCAGCCGGCCCGAAGCCTGGGGAATCCGGGAAAATTCAGCCCAAAAAGGAAACGGTTCGGATTAATTTGCCTCCAAAGCCAACCGCGGCACCGACCATCAAAATTCCGGCACCATCTGCAATTCATTCGGCTGCTCCTGCTGCTGCTGCCCCGGTGGCCGCCGCACCTGCAGCTGCTGCCGCACCCGCTGCGGCTCCTGCGCAAAAAGCCGCGGGACCCGCATCCGCCCCTGCTGCGAAAGTTCCACCCGCTCCTGCTCCTGCCCGCGCTGCCGCCCCCGTTTATACAACGGGAGGTCTGGACACCGTGGATAAAGTGCTGGCAATCGGAGCTGCTGTGGTCGCGGTTCTTGTGCTTCTGCGCGCTGTGACATTATAGTGCGGAGCAAGGAACAGGATTCTCCGGAACACTCCGGGTTCGCCCTTGTCTAAACTGGACAGGGGAGGAATAGTGAAAGCAGAAGGGAAAATGGAATTATGGCTGCCGAAAATATAGTTACAGCAACTGAAGCCAATTTTAACGAAGAAGTGGTGCAATCGACTACACCTGTGCTGGTCGATTTCTGGGCCGAATGGTGCGGGCCGTGCAAAATGCTCGCGCCGCTGCTCGATGAACTTGCGAGCGAATACAATGGCAAGGTGAAGATCGCGAAGGTAAATATCGACGATCATCAAAATCTTGCTTCGCAATACCGGGTCACCGCGATCCCGAAATTGCTCATCTTCAAAAACGGCCAGGTGATGGAACAAATGGTCGGTGCGAAGAGCAAACGTGATCTTAAAGCCAGCCTCGACAAGGCCGCGGCATGATTTAATGCCGGGGGATTAAATGGCGCTTATTGTCACCCCCGGCACTCTCTTCCGCAGGTCTGATTTTTATCTTCAACTTGCCGGCATGTTCGCCGCCGGCGTTCCCATTATTCAAGCGCTGGAGATGCTGGCGAAAAACCGCTCCAGCGGTAAATATCGCATTCACCTCCGCACCGTAATCGACCGCCTGAACCAGGGATTTACTTTCAAGGAAGCGCTGGAAGGCACCGGCAGTTGGCTTCCGCAATTTGATCACGCGTTGATTGGTGCGGGAGAGCAAAGTGGACGGCTGGACCAATGCCTCAAAATGCTGGGTAACTATTACCAGCAAATGGGGTCATTAAGTCGCGAGGTGATCATGGGGACTCTGTACCCCTTATTCCTCATCCACCTTGCCCTGCTCATATTTCCATCCCGTTTTCTAACTGGAATTTTCCTTAACAATGGTGTCGAACGATTCATTCAAAACAAACTGATTGTTTTTGGGACTTTCTACGGAATTGCTATTGCCCTGCTTTTATTGGGGAACGCCCGGTTTGGCACATTCTGGCGGGATACTCTTGCGGCGATTGGGGATGCCATTCCCGTGCTGGGCAAAGCCCGCAAAAACCTGGCGCTCGCGCGATTTTGCGCCTCACTCGAAGCGCTTCTTTCGGCCGGAGTTCCAGTGATTGAATCGTGGACCCTTGCGGCTCAGGCGTGTGGTTCCACTCCAATTCGAAAAGCCGTTGAGCAAGCTATGCCGCGTGTTCATGCCGGGGCGACCCCGGCGGAAGTCGTTCAGCAAATGTCGATTTTTCCAGATTTATTCCGGAGCCTCTATGCCACGGGAGAAGTGAGCGGACAATTGGATGGCACGCTGGTGCGGCTTCATACGCTCTTCGAGGAAAATGCCCGCGTGAAGTTCCAGGCATTTCGGGAGTGGACGCCGCGACTTGTATTCCTCGTTATTGCCATTGTCATTGGTTATCAGATTATCAGCTTTTACCTTGGATATTTCGATAACATCAACAAGATCATCCAATAACTACAAATGCCGAATCTGGCTTTTGTACTTCTGCAGCAACCGATCATTATGATCATCTCCGTTTGTGTTGCTGCTAATATAAATTTCCGGTACGCGACCTTTTTGCAGCGCGTATTCAAGTCCCTGCACGATGATTGCATTCACGATCAATGCGCCTGTAGAAGTGGTGGTCGGGCCGATTTTTCCGGGCAAACCGGCAACTTCAATGCAGGAATCGCCATTTACGCCGCAGTTATCAATGCTCAAATCAGCCACTTCGAACAGGCGCTTGCCGCTCGAGTGTCTCGATGGCCATGCGGTGCTTTGCGCAAGGTTGCTGATGCTGATGACGCGGAGGCCGCGCTCACGACCTTCGAGCGCAATTTCAATTGGCACGGCGTTGCGGCCTGAATTTGAAGCCACAATCAAAACGTCGCCGCACTTGATTGGGTAAAGCGCGAGCAGTTGTTTCCCATAACCTTCCTCCCGCTCCTTGTAAGTGGCTTCGATTGCGTTCTCGTGCAACATCAAAGCTGGATCCAAAATCGGGGTGGCACGCGCAGGATTGCCCGCACGATAAAAAATCTCCTCCGCGAGAAGATGTGAATGGCCGGTGCCGAAGGCATAAAGCCAGCCATCGTTGGACAATGATTCACCCAGCCATTGTGCTGCCTGATCGATTTTCTCCCATTGCGTTTGGCGAATTTTTTCGAACTGGCCTTGCAGCGCAAGGTAATAGCGGTTCATTGCGTCCATTCATTGAATCAGCCGGGAAACCGAACCGGAATCAAGCGCAATTCCGGAGGAGTGGACTTTGAGGTTCAAGGCGCGCCAGTGATGGTCTTAATGCAGCGCAAGCTCGCGGTTCGAACCATCACATTGGTGTCATGGAGCAGGGCAGTCAGTCGGGGGCAGGGCGGGGAGTGCATTTGTTCCGAGCGCTTCCATGGTGCGGACGGACTGATAGCGGCGTTCCACATCCGAGTCTTCCAGACTCCGCAAAAGCAGAGGCCTGGCGAGCAACGCATTTTGCCCAAGCTTCCGGAGTGTTGTGTAAGCCAAAAGCTGGTGAGAAGGATCCTGGGATTCGAGCAGGGTGCAAAGAGCGAGGGCGGCGTTGGTAGTGTTCAGCGTTGTAGCCTGGAAAAGAGCCTCCAGTTGTTCCAATCGTTTTTCTCGCGTCCAAACTTCAAGCAGCGGATCAAAGTCCGCATCACTTGCCCCAATTCTCCTTAAGCTCTGGATCGCAGCTGAAAAAGCAATTGTGTTCGGCTGTTCGTTCGCAAGCATGATAACCAGGGCCGGAACCATTTCACGCGCGGACGAACCAAATGCCCCGAGGGCCTCCGCTGCATCGGCGCGAACTCTGTCACGATCCTGCAAGCCGGGCAGACGATTGCGGATACTCCAGGGCAATAGAATGCTGCATAAGCGATATTGCCGCGTTAGCCGGTTCTCGCGCGATTTCAGCGCACGAGCAATTCCGGGGAAGGCTTTAGGCCCAATCTGTTGGAGTGCGAGTGCTGCCTCCTCGCGCGCCTGGCTGTCCGAGGGATACTGCACGACTGTGTTCGTGATGGTCCGCCCATTCACGCGAACTATTCCACGGGAGACGATGATTTGTCCCGGGGCGGTAAGGATGGCATGGCAATACTGTTGAATCCAGAAATCCAATCTCTTGCCAGCAAATTGCGGCTCGCTTTCAGGGCGCAACACGTATATTGCCAGGACGATCAACAAAAGCAAAAGCGCCGCGTAAACAGAGGCTCGGGATCGGCGCTTCGGATTCATTTTGGTTCATTCTACTGAACCCTTCCGAATTAGGAATTCCTGATTTAATCTGCACGATTAACGTTCAAAACAGGAATTCACTTGCGGACAGTCCTTGCTTGCGCTCAGGTTGAAGCATGAACGCTCAATTTCCCAAGGAGCAATCAGAGGAGGGCGAGTTTCAACGGCAGGAGGATGCCTTTCGCGATTGGATCAAAGCGGACGGTTCAAATCCATTCAAACCGGAGCCGGACCGTTATCATCTTTACGTTTCACTGGCGTGCCCGTGGGCGAGTCGAACTGTGATCGTCCGCAAACTTCAAGGACTTGAAAGCGCGATATCAATGACGGTGGTTGATCCGGTGCGCGATGAACGGGGCTGGGCATTCCGCGATGGGCCCGGGTTCAGCAAAGATCCGATTAATCACTTTGCATTTCTAAGCGAGGCCTATCACGCCACCGATCCTTCTTTCGATGGGCGAGTGACGGTGCCGGTTTTGTGGGATAAGAAGTTGGGCCGGATCGTCAATAACTCGGAGGATGACATTTGCCGCATGCTTAATGACAGCTTCCGCCCATGGGCAAAGCACCCGGTCGATTTATTTCCGGCGGAGTTGGCAGTGGAGCAAGCGAAAGTTTCCGCTGATATCTACCAACGGGTCAACAATGGTGTGTACCGCGCCGGTTTTGCTACCGCACAGCGTCCCTATGAGCGGGGATGCCGCACCGTGTTTGAAGCGCTGGATGAATTGGAAAAACGCCTTGGCCAATCGCGCTTTTTGATGGGCAACCGAATCACTGAAGCGGATTGGCGCCTATTTTGTACACTTGTTCGATTCGATGCGGTTTATTACGGGCATTTCAAATGCAATTTGCGCCGGATCATCGACTACCCAAACCTGCACGGATACCTCCTCGATTTGTATCAACTCAATGGGATTGCGGAGACGGTTGATATCGATCAAATCAAACGTCATTACTACTACACCCACGACGATATCAATCCCACCCGAATTATTCCAATCGGGCCAATCCTGGATTTCCAGGCGAAGCACAATCGCTACCGGTTCGGAGCTATTTAATTGCGCTAATTAACGCTGCTATGAATTCAACCGCAAAAAAAACCGGCAGGGGATGCCTGCCGGTCTAGTCATTTTCGAAATTAAGCTGTGGCTTCTTCAGATTCGAGGAAGCCCTGCAAATGCCGGATCCGTGTTGGATGGCGCAGTTTGCGAAGTCCTTTCGCTTCGATCTGGCGAATTCGTTCGCGGGTGACCTTAAATTGTTTCCCAAT
>JBQCGE010000428.1:0-2865 GCA_051955955.1 Verrucomicrobiota bacterium | reverse complement strand
TTGCCCGTGAATGAAATTGCAACGCGAAGGAAATCGGAGTTGTCCCTCATGCCGGAAGGGTTGCTCGAATCTTTGAAGGATGACGAAATCGTGAATCTAATTTCGTATTTGCAGAGTCCGCAACAGGTTCCATTGCCATCAAAGTAATGTTGGAGATGCAGCTGGCGGTTTTGAGCGCCAGCATCTCGAGAGGGTGACAATACTGGGGGCTCTTGATAAAGTGGGCTGAATCAAACCAGCCCTTAATCCACTGTTGTCCTTATGCGAGTGAAAAAGCTCAAAGTGAACGGCGCAGCGCAAGACTGCGATGTGGATGGAGAGCGCACGTTGCTCAGCGTGCTGCGCGATGATCTAAAACTCACCGGCGCAAAATATGGCTGCGGCGAAGGCGAGTGCGGCGCCTGCACCGTCCTCCTCGATGGCAAGCCGGTTCGTTCCTGCATGATGCAGGCCGGCGATATTCGCGACCGGGAAGTTATTACGATTGAGGGATTGGAACGCGATGGAAAGCTTCATCCGCTCCAGGAAGCTTTTATTGAATTGGACGCAATGCAATGCGCCTATTGCACCTCGGGAATGATTATGTCGGCTGCCGGGCTGCTGAGAAAGAATGCTTCGCCTACACGCGCGGAGATACTCAAAGGAATGCAGGGGAACATCTGCCGATGTGGGACATATCCCAGGATTGTTGAAGCAATCCAAAGTGCAGCGGCAAAGGTCGCCCATGGCAAGAGCGACAATTCGCTCTCAGGAAATACAGGGGTGAGTCGATGAAAACGCATTTCGAGTTTGAGGCGGGTTTTGAACCGGAGCGGTATGAGCTCGATGAAGTGATGCCGTATCGGCTCACTTTGCGACGAAGAAAATTTCTCGGGGTGGTCGGTGGCGGCGTGGTGGTGTTGATTTTAGCTGCCAAAGCGATTGCACAGGAATCCGGACGTGCTGGACGGCGTGGCGGACGTAACCGCGCCAGCCAGGAAATAGCTGCCTGGTTGCACATTGATGAGCAGGGAAAAATTACGGTGTACACCGGCAAGGTTGAAGTCGGTCAGAATATTCGCACTTCCCTGGCCCAGGCGGTGGGTGATGAATTGCGTGTGCCCGTGGAATCGATCGAAATGGTAATGGGTGATACCGCCAGGGTCCCGTACGATCCCGGAACATTCGGCAGTCGGAGCACACCCGATATGGCCAGCCAGTTGCGTCGCGCGGGCGCTGCCGCTCGGGAGTTGTTGATCGACCTCGCCGCCAAAAAGTTCGAGGTCAAACGCGATGGATTAAAGGTAGCTGATGGGAAGTTAATTGAGCCGAATGGAACAGCGCATGGATTCGGCGAAATCACGAATGGTGAAAAGCTCGCCAGCGCCATTGCCGAACATCCACCCGTAACGCCGGCAGCAAAATGGACCGTTGCCGGAAAATCGCATCGAAAGGTAAATGGCCGCGAAATGGTCACCGGCAAGCATCAATACACCTCCGATCTTTCGATGGATGGAATGGTTCATGCCAAAGTTTTGCGCCCCAGCTCACCAGGAGCGGAATTGAAAAGCCTCGATGCGAAAGGGGCTGAAGCTTTGCCGGGAGTTCGGGTGGTTCACGAAGGTAACTTCGCTGCCGTGACCGCCGGGAATGAGTTGGATGCAAACCGCGCGCTCAAAGCGATGCGTCCGGAATGGGTGAGCGGCCCAAAAATCAAGGAACAGGATTTGTGGTCGCACCTGAAATCCTCCGGCGGAGCGGGGCGACCTGGTCGCAACGAAGGCACCCAGGTTGGTTCGATGGAAGAAGGCCTGAAAGCGGCGGAGATTAAGCTGAACCGCGAATATACCATCTCCTACATCGCGCATGCTCCATTGGAACCAAGAGCAGCGGTGGCGAAGTGGGATGGCGACCAATTGACTGTTTGGACGGGAACACAGAGGCCCTTCGGCGTGCGCTCTGAGCTGGCGAATCAGTTCAAAATCCCGGAAGAGAAGATTCACGTTTACATGCCGGATACCGGCTCGGGCTACGGCGGGAAACACACAGGCGAAGCGGCGGTGGAAGCCGCACGCATTTCCAAGGCCGTTGGGAAGCCGGTGAAGTTGGTCTGGACTCGAGAAGAGGAATTTACCTGGGCGTACTTTAGACCGGCGGGAGTAATCGAGATTTCGAGCGGCGTCACCAGGGATGGGAAATTAACTGCGTGGGAGTTTCACAACTACAACTCTGGCGGGTCGGGAATCCGAACACCATATGAAGTCCCGAACCAGCATATTCAATTTCATCCTGCTGATTCACCGCTACGCCAGGGCTCCTACCGGGCTCTGGCATCAACCGCGAACCACTTCGCGCGAGAAAGCCACATGGACGAGTTGGCGCATGAAGTGAAAATGGACCCACTCGAATTTCGTCTGAAGAATTTGAAGGACGACCGCCTCCGCGCCGCGCTTCAGGCAGCAGCGGAAAAATTCGGTTGGCCAGGGAAAAGCGGAGATGGCCGTGGCTTCGGGCTTTCCTGCGGCACGGAAAAGGGTGGTTATTTAGGGACTTGCGTCGAGGTTGCTATTGATTCCAGGAGCGGCAAGGTTCAGGTGATTCGAGCGGTAAGCGCTTTTGAGTGCGGCGCAATTGTTAATCCTGACCAGCTCAAAAACCAGGTTAGCGGCGCACTTGTGATGGGAATTGGAGGCGCTCTTTTTGAAGCGGGTCACTTTGAAAATTGCCGCATGAGCAATGCCGCATTTTCAGAGTATCGAGTTCCCCGCTTTTCCGATTGTCCCGAAATTGAGGTGGTGCTAATTGACCGGAAAGACCTTCCATCCGCTGGAGCGGGTGAATGCCCAATCATCGGTATTGCACCAGCAATCGGGAATGCCATTTTCG
>JBQCGE010000427.1:0-4698 GCA_051955955.1 Verrucomicrobiota bacterium | reverse complement strand
CGTCCTGAGGCACTGGAGCAGGGCCGGAAAATGGGAGCAACCGGAACGATGCTGGTGGGAGATAAGGGAATCATCATGACGGACGAATCCCGATTCAGAATTATTCCCGAATCCCGCGAAAAGGAATATGGCGATCCCCCGAAAAAGTTGAAGCGCTCCATTGGACACTACAATGAATGGATTGAAGCGTGCAAAGGGGGCGAACCGGGCGGATCAAACTTTGATTGGGCAGGTCCGCTTACCGAAGTGGTATTGCTCGGGAACGTCGCGCTTCGCCTGCAGATGCGAGAGGAACTCACGACCAAGCGGTTGGTGTGGGATCCTGAAAAGTTGCAGTTCAAAAACTCCGACCACGCGAATCAGTTCATTAAAACTGCCTACCGCGAAGGTTGGAAGCTGGCCTGAGCCGCAATCAAGAACGGGCTCAGCCGTTCCAATGCTGGTCGTTGAGCGCGGGACATTCCGCGCGCCATTGCTTTACTGCGTCGGGATAAATCTCGGCGCAGATGATTCCCTCGGCGGAACCGGCATCGGCAATCACTTTTCCATGTGGATCAAAAATCATGCTCCGACCCGGGTATTCATGCTGCGGGTCTGAGCCGCTTCGATTCGCGCCCGCCACGTAGGCAAGGTTTTCAATCGCACGCGCCTCCAGCAGCGTGGTCCAGTGCCGCTCCCGTTTGTTAGGCCAATTTGCAATCACCAGAAAAAGCTCCGCTCCCTGCTTCACCGCCGTCCTGAAAATTTCCGGAAAGCGTAAGTCATAGCAAACGAATGGAACAACCTTAAGGTGATTCCATTGGAATGAAACGATCTCCTTCCCGCGTGTGTAGTGCTTCAGTTCGCCACTGGGAGTGAATGGATGGATTTTAGCATAGCGAGCAAGCAGTTCTCCACCCGGGGAAATGGCCAAAGCTTCGTTCGAACCGATACCGCTCTGATTTTTGGTCACCACGCCGCCCACTACGTAAATCCCGAGTTCCCGTGCAATTTCGCGCAGAAAATCTGCCGCGGGCGAATCCTCTCCTTCATGGATGGCCGCCACGTTCATGCTGAAACCGGTGCTGAACATTTCCGGCAGGAGCAGGAGCGATCCGCGTTCCAACTGCGTGGATTGAAGGAGCGCGCGAATCTTGTCGAAGTTCGCCGCTTTATCTTCCCACGCGATTGGATACTGGCAGCAATACAATTTCATCTTGTCCTTGGGATGCAACGGAGTTCAGGATAGCGCATCCTGATATGCCGCTGATTCAAATCATCGCACTCACTATCGTGTTATTCGTTGCCCAGGGCTGCCGAACTGCCACTCCTGAGAAGCAGGCCGAACGTTCGCCCCTCGAGCAATTTTACCCGGAAAAGCTAACGCAGATAGACGCCTTGATCGAGACGAATATTGCCCAATCCCATTTGCCAGGTGGGGTCCTGTGGCTGGAGCGAAAAGGGGTAGCGTATCACAAGCCATACGGTCTGCGTGCGGTTGTTCCGCAACACGAGAACATGACTGAAGATACGATCTTTGATGCGGCATCACTTACTAAAGCCATCGCTACAACCTCCGCCATTCTTGTGCTGGCGCAGGATGGAAAGATTGACCTGAATGCGCCCGCGGCAAAGTACCTCCCGGGTTTTGAAAAGAATGGGAAAGGTGAAATCACCGTTCGCCAGTTAATGACTCATATCTCCGGTTTGCGCCCTGATCTTTCGCTGACTCCAGAGTGGAATGGCTACGACAAGGGGATTGAACTCGCTTGCGAAGAGAAGCTCGTGACCAAGCCCGGAACCACCTTCCGTTACAGTGACATCAACTTTATTGTGCTGGGGGAAATTGTGCACCGCGTGAGTGGGCAACCGTTGAATGAATTTATCGCGACACACATTTTCGGCCCACTCAAAATGAATGACAGTGGGTTCCTGCCGCCCGTTGCGAAAATCAATAGAATTGCTCCCACCGAAAAAATCGGTGAAACCGTCCTGCGCGGCGTCGTGCATGATCCGACTGCGCGCCGCATGGGCGGGGTGGCGGGCCATGCCGGCCTTTTTACCACCGCAAGTGATCTTGCCCGGTTCTCACGCTGCCTGCTGAACGGCGGCGAATTGGATGGAGTGCGCGTCTTCAAACCGGAGACGGTGTCCCTGATGAAAACACTTCAAACACCGGAAAATATTTCTGCGCGCCGGGCGTTGGGGTGGGACCTTGATTCCCCCTTCGCGGGGCCGCGAGGCAAGTATTTTCCCATTGGCTCATTCGGGCATACGGGTTGGACCGGCACTTCGATTTGGATCGATCCTTTTTCGGAAACCTTCGTAATCTTCCTCTCGAACCGGAATCATCCGGATGAAAGCGGCAATGTCGTTCCGCTTCGGCGTGAACTCGGCACGTTGGCGGCGGAAGCCATTCGCGACTTCAATTTCAGTTATGTCCCCGGTGCGCTCGCCGCGCGTGAATCCACGCCCGAAGTAAAAACGGTGCGTACCCGCCAGGTGCTGAACGGTATCGATATTCTCAAACGAAATCGTTTTGCCCAGTTGCGCGGCTTGAAAATTGGACTGATCACAAACCACACCGGCACGGATAAGGAGCGGAACCCCACCATTGATCTGCTCCACGAGGCGGACGGCGTCCAACTAGTCACGCTCTTCAGTCCTGAACATGGGATCCGCGGTTCGTTGGATGAAAAAATTGGCGACAGCAAAGATGGAAAGACCGGTTTACCCATCTACAGCCTTTACGGCGAACGCCGCGCGCCGACCGACGAACAGGTCGCGAATCTGGATGCCCTTGTTTTCGACATCCAGGATATCGGCTGCCGTTTTTATACTTACATCTCCACGATGGGGAATTGCATGGAAGTTGCCGCGCGAAATAAGAAGAAATATTTCGTTCTGGACCGTGTGAATCCAATCAACGGCGTCGATATCGAAGGGCCGGTCTTAAAAGGAGAACGAAGTTTTACCGGTTGGCATAATATCCCTGTGCGTTATGGAATGACGATGGGTGAACTGGCGCGAATGTTCAATGACGAGCGTCAGTTTAAAGCCGATCTCACCGTTGTGCCCGTCACAGGGTGGTCGCGCGACATGTTTTTTGACCAGACGATGCTTCCCTGGATTAATCAATCTCCCAATATGCGGAGCCTCACCGAAGCGATCCTGTATCCCGGCATCGGCTTGCTTGAGACCACCGCGCTTTCAGTGGGGCGGGGGACCGATACGCCATTCGAAGTGATTGGCGCGCCCTATATTGATGATTTGAAATTGAGCGCGGAACTGAATCGCGCCGGATTGCAAGGTGTTCGATTCGTGCCAATCCGCTTCACACCCAACGCCAGTGTTTACAAGGATAAGCTTTGCAAAGGGGTGAACATCATTTTAACCGATCGGGACAACTGCAATGTCGTGGATGTGGGAATCGAGATTGCCCGAAGGTTGCAGCAGCTTTACCCGAAAGAATTTGGCCTGGATAAGTTCAACCGCCTGCTCGTCCATCAGCCGACAATCGAGGGAATCCGTTCTGGCAAATCGCTCCAAGAACTTAAGAATCTCTGGTCCGCTGACTTGAATGATTTCCGCACCCGCCGCGAGAAATACCTGCTGTATAAGTAGAGAAGCCAAATAAAAAAGGCCGAAGGTTTTACCCTCGGCCTTTGAATTTCAGATCGCTTAAAAATTAGGCAGCGATTTTGCGGCGAACCAGCGCGAGGCCAGCGAGCGCACTGCCCAAAAGCAGCGATGTCGAGCCAGCGTCAGGAGTGGCTGTGCCTGTTCCCACGCGGACCACGATTGCGGAACGGCCAAGCTCCGTGTTGTTCGCGTCATAGGCGGCCAGGACGAAGCTGTAGTCAGCGTTTGCGTTGGGATCAAATCCTGAAAGCGGATTCAATTGGAAGGATGCCAAATTTCCGAAAGCAGGGAATAGGAGATTTTCAGAGTTCTGGCCCCCACCGTTGGGTGTGGTTTGATTGTCACCCACCAGAAGAGGATCGAAGTATCCGGTAGGATTTGTGGTGTCCTGGCCAACAAAAAGTTTGAAGGAATATCCGGCAGTGTTCGCGCCAATTCCGTCGATGTAATAATCGAAATTCCATGTTGCGCCCTGGTAGGAGCTGGATCCCAGGCCGTTGTTCTGGCCAGGAGTTGCAAAATACGTTCCTGCGCCATTGTTGCCGACAGCAGGATTGAAATAACGCTGCTGCGCTGCCAAACCGAGCGTAAGAACTGGTGCGCCTGCGGCATTACGAATAGTGGTGATAGCCACTGGATCCGTTGGGTTGCCACTTCCGCCGAATGTCGCTCCCGAAAGGTTCCCGAAAGTGTCGTAGCTTGGAGTTACGCCCACGGCCATAGTTGAAGCGGCCATGAGGAGGGAGCAACCGAGAGTTGCTAAGGGTGCTAATTTCATCATTTGATTTTATGTTGGTTTAAACGGAGTAGGCTTTAATTTGCTAAGCCATTAGCAATCTGCCTTGCCATCAGATAAGCAGGTGCCAAACCAACTCTGTCCCCCCTGGGAAGGTAATATGTAAATGCTTTTAATTAAGTGAGTTACCGGGATAAATACTTATGCACCGTTCATCCACTAATGAAAATTGGATTCAAAACGTAAAATAATCTTACAAATCTCAAAAACTTTTTGATTATTTCACTCCCGCGTAATCGGACGGCTTCTTTCCTTTTTGAAAGCCATCAAAACCGTACATG
>JBQCGE010000426.1:0-4884 GCA_051955955.1 Verrucomicrobiota bacterium | reverse complement strand
TGGCGCAGCGTATCGGGTCCAATGAACAGTGGAATGGTGAATTTTGAAATGGTTTCGCCAGGACGCACCCGAGTTTCGTTGAAGCTCAATTACGAGCCGGAGGGAGCGATGCAAAAGATGGGGAGCGCGATGGGTATTGTGGGCTCACGGGTTGAGGGGGACCTTGAGCGGTTCAAGGACTTTATTGAAAAGCGCGGTGCGGAAACGGGCGGTTGGCGAGGCCGCATTGAAGGGCGCGAGGTGCAATCGCCTTCGCAATCGGGGTATGCGAGCGCGCCGCGAAGTCAGCGCCAGGCAGGCAGTGGCAGTGATTCGAATTACGATTCCACACGCAACCCGTCCTTCACACCGAACCAAAATTCGTAATTGTGCCAGCACGGCAAGCCAGGCTGGAAACATTGGCCGAGCAAATTCGCGTTTGCACTTTATGTCCACTTTGCGAAAGCCGGACCAATGCAGTTCCGGGCGAGGGGCGTTTTCATGCAAGGTGCATGATTATTGGAGAAGCGCCGGGAAAGGATGAAGATAAAACCGGCCGGCCCTTTGTGGGGTCGGCTGGGCGTTATCTCGATCACGTGCTGGAGGGGAGCGGCATTGATCGGGACGATTTTTTCATCACCAACATCGTGAAGTGCAGGCCCGAGGCGAATCGCATTCCCAAAACGTTTGAAGTGGATACGTGCGTGCTAAACTATTTGGCGCGGCAGATTGAATGGATTGATCCGGCAATTGTGCTGTTGCTCGGTTCGGTTGCAGCGAAGAAATTGCTCGGCATCAAAAAAGTCGAGGATGCACGCGGCAAGTGGATTGAAAAGGATGGGAGGAAGTATCTGGTCACTTACCATCCAGCGGTCCGTTTTTACCGAGAAGATTTGGCTCGCAAACTGAAAAAAGATTTTGAGCTGGTTAAAGCTGAAATGAAAACGCTCGCGGAACCGGCTTAAGGAGCATTCGTGGACGGTGCCTGGCGCACGACCCGCAGGTCGCCGTTTGCGGGGTTGTACATGAGTCTTTGGCCGCTCGGGAGTGTGGGCACTTCCTGGATGTAATGTTTTTGGACCAGTTCGTTAAGGTCCTTCGGATATCGATCCTCCATGCCATTGAACTGTTGAATGGCATTTTTCATGTAGGCCAGATCGATATTCTTCATGGCCGATTTTCTGGCCTTGTTTACCGCGCCGAGGTAATCCACTGGAGCGGTGACGGGATTTCCGCTGCTGTTGTTATCGATATCCACTGGCTTTGAAGCAGTTTTCTTGCTGCAACCTGTGCCGCCAAAGGCCAAACCAAACCCTAGAACCGCGATAACAAGTTTCATACTCTTAAAATGTAGCAAAACCCACGCCATGGTGGAAGAGCTTTGAAACGCCCTTCTCAACCAGGCATGGCAAAATTTGTGCGGAAACGCCGGGATATTCGGTGCGACGGCCCCGGGCTTATTTGCTTTTAGCGCACTGCTCAATTTTGGCCCATGTATCCTTCAACGTGACCGTACGATTAAAAACGAGGCGGCCCGGTTTCGAATCGGGATCGACTGCGAAGTAGCCCATGCGCTCAAACTGATAGCGACTCATTGGGGTGGCATTCGCTATTGAAGGCTCAAGCTTGCAGTCGCTCAGCACTTCCAGCGAATTCGGATTCAGGAAGTCTTTGAAATCGCCATGGCCTCCATCGGGTTCCTCGACGGTAAACAAGCGGTCGTATAAACGGACTTCAGCGTTGATGGCGTGCGCAGCGGAAACCCAGTGAATGGTCCCTTTGATTTTTCGCCCGGCAGTTGCGCCGCCCGCCTTGGAATCGGGATCAATGGTGCAGTGCAGTTCAACGATATGGCCGGATTCATCCTTAATGACGTTTTCGCATTTGATGATGTAGGCATAGCGAAGGCGAACTTCATTTCCGGGGGAGAGGCGGAAGAATTTCTTGGGCGGGTTCTCCATGAAGTCATCGCGCTCGATGTAGATCACCTTCGAGAATGGCACTTTGCGCGAACCGGCTTCCGGCTTTTCAGGATTATTGATCGCTTCCAGCTCCTCCACCTGGCCCTCGGGGTAATTGGTGAACACCACCTTGAGCGGGCGCAAAACGCCCAGGACGCGCGGGGCTTCCTTGTTCAAATGATCGCGGATGCTGTGCTCCAGGACGGCCACATCGGTCAGTCCGTCGAACTTCGTCACGCCGATGGTGCGGCAGAAATTTCGGATCGCATCGGGCGTGTAACCGCGACGGCGGAAGCCTGCGATCGTTGGCATGCGGGGATCATCCCAGCCGGTGGTGATTCCCTCCTCAACCAGTTGGAGCAACTTGCGTTTGCTCATCACGGTATAACTGAGGTTTAGCCGGGCAAACTCGATTTGGCGTGGGTGGCAGGGAGTTTTGAGTGTATCGAGGAACCAGTCGTAGAGCGGCCGGTGCACTTCAAATTCGAGCGTGCAAAGGGAATGCGTGATCCCTTCAATCATGTCCGAGAGGCAATGTGTAAAATCGTAGAGCGGATAAATGCACCATTTGTCCCCGGTGCGGTGATGATCGACTTTGCGAATGCGATAGAGGAGGGGATCGCGCAAGTGGATATTGGGCGAGGCCATGTCGATTTTGGCGCGCAAAACCTTTGCCCCTTCTTCAAATTCTCCGGTGCGCATCCGCTGGAACAAATCGAGATTTTCCTCCACTGAACGATTCCGCCAGGGACTTTCCTTGCCGGGAACAGTGGGAGCGCCGCGGTATTTTTGAATGTCATCAAAGCTCAGGTCGCAGACATAAGCTTTGCCGAGCTTGATCAACTCGACGGCGTAATTGTAAATCGTTTCGAAGTAGTCCGAGGCGTAGTGCAGGTGTGTTCCCCAGTCGAAGCCGAGCCAGCGGACATCCTCCTGGATGGAGTTCACATATTCCACATCCTCGCGAGTCGGGTTTGTGTCATCGAAGCGGAGGTGGCAGCGGGCGTTCGGATACTCGTTCGCGATTCCGAAATTGAGGCAGATCGATTTGGCGTGGCCGATGTGGAGGTAGCCGTTTGGCTCGGGAGGAAAGCGGGTGACGACCTGGCCGCCATTCTTTCCCGCAGCCAAATCTTCATCGATAATATTGCGAATAAAATCCTTTGGAGCTTTCTCCTCCCCGGCAGTTGCATTCTCGTTTGTCATGCTCAATTCCAGACCGCGCCAAGATAAACAATGAACCGCAAAAAGACAGATGATTTCCTGGCCGAGTCACCCGCTCGGTGCAGTTCGATAAAGATCACGGAATTGATTCGCAAGAGGCGTTTGTAATTTTCTGTTCAACTGTCATGTTTGTGCAGCCAGCGCAATGAACCTTCAATCCATCAAAGGCCGGGGCGCCTCGAATAACCCGACCAACCGCTTCGAGAATACTTCGCTCGAACGGGATATTGATTGGAACCCGGAGGAGGATAGCGCACCCCACACACAGGTGCTGAAGGATACGACCAGCTCAATCATTGCCTACAACCAGAGCCCGGATGTTGGGTTCGATGCCGGAATTAATGTTTATCGCGGTTGTGAGCATGGTTGTGCTTATTGTTTCGCCCGGCCGACGCACGAGTATCTTGGTTTTTCGGCTGGGCTCGATTTTGAGAGTAAAATCATGGTGAAGGAGAATGCGCCGGAATTATTGCGCGCCGAACTAGCCTCACCACGCTGGAAGCCGCAGGTGCTCGGGATGAGCGGAGTAACTGATTGTTACCAGCCCCTCGAGAGAAAATTTCAGCTTACCCGCCGCTGCCTGGAAGTGCTGCTGGAATTCCGTAACCCCGTCTGCATTATTACGAAGAATTACCTGGTCACGCGGGACAAGGCGATTTTAGCTGAACTCGCCAAGTTTGACGCCGTGGTGGTGAATGTCTCCATCACAACATTGAACCCGAAACTGACGCAAATTCTGGAGCCAAGGGCATCGCTGCCGAACGCACGGTTGAACGCGATTCGGGAGTTGAGTGAATTGGGGGTAAATGTCGGTGTGCTGGCAGCTCCGATGATTCCCGGCCTCAATGACCATGAAATGCCCAACATCATTTCCGAGGCAGTCCAGCACGGAGCGAAGTTCGCCGGGTATGTTCCGCTCCGTCTGCCGTATGCCGTCGCTCCTCTCTTCGAGCGCTGGCTGGAACTTCATTTTCCAGGCCGCAAGGAAAATATCCTGAATCGGATTCGCGACATGCGGGGCGGTAAATTAAACGACCCAAATTTTGGAAGCCGCATGAAGGGGCATGGAATATTTGCCGATCAAATTTCACAAATGTTTCACGTTGCGTGTCGCAAGGCCGGGTTGGACGGGACGCGGCCCAATCTCACTGCTGAAAACTTCCGACGTCCACCAGGGCCGCAACTGGAGTTGTTTGGCTGAAGGTTTCCTTTTTGATCATTCATCCTTGGAGTATGGCGTCACCTGTTTTATACGAAGTAAATACCCGCACCTGGCTTCGGGAACTTTCCGAAAAAGCAGGGCGACCTATCCGTCTCAGTGAAGTTCCAGATGAGGAACTTCAACGCTGGAGCAAACTGGGGTTCACCCATATCTGGATGATGGGCGTGTGGAACATTGGACCGAAAAACCGCGCAATTGCCTTAAAACATTGGCGGAACGAATGGGCTGCCCAAATCTCTTCGGCGGAATCGGATGTGCAAGGTTCACCTTACGCCATCAGCGATTACTCTGTTGATCCTGCGCTGGGCGATCCGCTTTCGCTGCTTCTATTGCGGGACCGATTTCATGCGCATGGGTTGAAGTTGATTCTCGATTTCATTCCCAACCACTTCGGTGTTGATAGCATGGAGCCGTACTATTATCCGGCGCGATTCGTGCAATCGCCAGGGGAAGCGACGGGCTTTTTTCCGATGGAAACCCGCTTTGGGCAGCGCTGGT
>JBQCGE010000425.1:0-2808 GCA_051955955.1 Verrucomicrobiota bacterium | reverse complement strand
TTACTCCGCCAATTTATTAACCTTAAACCTGCCCCGAGCGCAACAGAGGGTGATGGGTTTCACCTCAGGCGGTCGTTCTACTATAAGGTAAGCGGCCTGGTGCTTTTTTGAAAATCCAACGTCCCGGAGCGAATCTCTGATCGAGCTGTTGCAAGGTGCTGTCTGTGGAACATTGCCCCACTTAAACCGCACAATCATCGTAAAAGGAACCAAAATAAGTAAAAGCCGAGAGGGACAAGAGAGAGGTGGACGCAGGGAATGAGCAGGATAGAAAAACTATCCGTAAAATAATTTCAGGCTTTACTTCTTTTATCGAGCTGGCAAGGTGTGGGTCCCGCGCCGATGTGGCGGAATTGGCAGACGCGCTAGACTCAAAATCTGGTACTCGTGAGAGTGTGTGGGTTCGACCCCCTCCATCGGCACCACCTTCAATGCGGGGCTTCCTTCATCTTTAAACAACACCGGTTCAGAGTAATTATTTCTCCGATCAGGATGGGTTGTGAGCTTATTTCTCCGCAGGTTGGATGGGTGATTTGGGCGGGGTGTTGGTCATTTCTATCGAAAGATTCTTGCCGGTGAAGTAGTCGCAGGACCAGGTATCGGTAAAAAGGATGACCGTATTTCCTGCAGCATCGTTGGCGAGGCGAGCGCCGGACGGGAGGATATCTTCATTTACGCTGTCCGGGTTTGTCACCCAGCGAATCACTTTCCAGGAGCTTTGTTCGAGGCGCGATTCAGCGCCGTATTCGGTTTGCAAGCGGTATTGAACGACATCGAACTGGAGCGGGCCAACCGCGCCAAGGAGCGGGACGCGCTGGGCGGAGTTCTTGAGGTAAAAAGCCTGAACGACACCTTCCTGCAGGAGTTGGTCGAGACCTTCTCTGAATCGTTTGAACTGAGCGGTACTGGGGCTGTGCAACCAGCCAAAAACTTCCGGTGGGAAGCGGGGAATTTCGTCGTAAACGAGCGCTGGATTTTCGGCGAGAGTGTCGCCGATGCGAAATTCGCCATGGCCCACGAGGCCAACGACATCGCCCGGATATGCTTCATCGACAGTTTCGCGGTCACGCCCGAAGAGTTTATGGGAACTGGAGAGGCGAAGCTTTTTCCCGGTCCGGGTGTGGATGACACTCATGTCACGCTCGAACTTGCCGGAGCACACGCGAACGAAGGCGAGACGGTCTCGATGGCGCGGGTCCATATTGGCCTGGATCTTGAAGATAAAACCGGAGAAACCAGATTTTTCAGGGTCAACCAGGTGGCCCGCAACGGCGCGCGGTTTGGGAACAGGTGAAAGTTCCAGATAAGAATCGAGCATGAGCTGAACGCCGAAGTTATTGACAGCGCTGCCGAAGAATACGGGGGTCAATTCACCGGCGGAAATGGCTTGGCGATTAAACTCGGCACCGGCGAGTTCGAGCATTTCGAGTTCTTCAGTGACCCGCGCATAAACGTCTGGAGCCATTTTCTCGCGCACGACTGGATCGCTCAGACCATGAACGGAAACCGGGGCGCGATAGGCACCGCCGGGGACACGTTCGAAGAAGTGGACGAGTTTTTCACGGCGGTCATAAACCCCACGGAATTCCTTGCCATCGCCCAGGGGCCAATTAACCGGGTAAGCTTTGATGCCGAGAACGCTTTCGAGTTCATCAAGCAAGGCGAGAGGGTCCTTGGCCGGGCGATCGAGCTTGTTCATGAAAGTAAAAATAGGAACGCCCCGTTGGCGACAGACTTCAAAGAGCTTGCGGGTTTGGGGCTCGATGCCTTTTGCCGCATCGATGACCATGACGGCCGAATCCACCGCTGTGAGGACTCGATAAGTGTCTTCGGAAAAGTCCTTGTGGCCAGGGGTGTCGAGGAGGTTGACGCAGTAGCCGTTGTATTCGAACTGGAGCACTGTGGAGCTGACTGAAATACCGCGCTGCTTTTCAAGTTCCATCCAGTCGGAGGTGGTGGCGGATTGGTTCTTCCGGGCGGTGACTGAACCGGCGAGATGAACGGCGCCACCATAAAGGAGGAGTTTTTCCGTAAGCGTGGTTTTGCCCGCGTCCGGATGGGAGATGATGGCGAATGTGCGCCGCCGTGATATTTCTTTCTGCATGGAATCTGATAACACCTTGAGAAGCCCGCCTGTAGCGATACAGGCATCATGTGTGAGCCTTTTTTGCTAAGGCGGAGTTAAGCCGTAATGGATGAGGGTTTGGTTCGGGCGAGGCGACCGAACGGGACAGCCGAGGCGGCTGTCCTCCCCAGATGCCGCGGGAATCGAGCGGCGTGGATTTAAAAGGCCCTGCACGAGTCTTTAACTGTAAGGAAAAAATTCGAAATTGCAACCGGCAGTCAAAGATCATTTCGGGTGACTTATGCGGAAATAGGGATAAGATACGCGGACTTACACTGACCCGTTCGCATGAACACTGAATTGTCGTCTGCCGTGCCCAGCGTCCCCAAAAAAGGAGAAGTGGAGAAGCGGCCGGATGGCGAGTGGTTCGAGAAATTTAAGGGGTTGCTGGGAAGGCGGGTGGATGGCGGATCGCTGGCGTGGTTCAGGATTTTTGTAGGGATCGTGATGGCGCTGGAGGCCTTTACGCTCTTGCGTCCGAGCGCGAGCACGGCTGGCAAGGTGCCGCTGGAGGTTTATTACACCGGTCCGAACATTACTTTTAACCTCCCCTACCCTGGCTTTGAGTGGTTACCGTTGCTTTCACCTACGGGTATGCACTTAATGGTCGGTGTTTTGGCGGTGGGTGCGATCTGTTTGGCTGCGGGGTTTTTATATCGATTTGCGGCGGTGACAGTCTTTCT
>JBQCGE010000424.1:0-5231 GCA_051955955.1 Verrucomicrobiota bacterium | reverse complement strand
TCCTGCTGCGGCAAAAGGTAAACTACCAAGGCTCCAGCGAGCATCAAGAGGATAACAATGACCAGGAGAACTTCAATCAGGGTAAACCCTTTGCGACGCATCCGCCGCCAATTCTTCCTTCCGTGTATATTCAACATCATATTTTATCTACTTCCTTTATGGACGAATCAGGTTTCAGTTCATTCAATCTTTCTCACGACCGCTCAGGGCTCATTTTTTCCCTAGCGAACTCGCCATAGTAAAGATGGGGAGTAACAGGCCCAACGCGAGAAATCCGATCGCAGCCGCAACCACGCACAAAATCAACGGTTCAACAAGCCGGACCGCCTGGTCGACTTCCCGGTTTGTGCGCCTCTCGACCGTATCGGAAATTTGCAACAGTACTTTTTCCAGTTGGTTCGATTCTTCCGCAACTGAAAGCATGGCAATGATTTGCTCAGGGAACAGACCTCCCTTGCTCAAAGGCGAAGTCAGACTTTTTCCTTCTCGAACGCTTTCTGCGGCTTCAGCAATCCGGTCGCCCATCAGAGTGGAACCGGTCGCTCCGCGCGCAATTTGCAAAGCCTGCAGCATCGGCACGCCGTTGGCCAGCATGGTGCCTAAAATCCGGCAAAACCGCGTGATCGCCACCATCCGAAGCGCTGTTCCCACCACAGGGACTTTTAGACGCCAGCGTTCCATCAATCGTTTGCTGGATTCCGTTCGCAACGTACTCCAGGCAACCGCAATCACAATAACCAGCGCGATGATTACGATATACCAATAGCTGCGCACGACAATGCTCATTCCAAAGATCAGTCGTGTGGGAAGCGTTTGCTGCACATTGGCAAGGAGCGGCTCAAACTTAGGCACGAAGAATATGAGCGCACCAATCATAACCGAAACTCCTACGAACACCAGCAATGCTGGATAAATCATCGCTCCCAGAACCTTGCTCCGGAGTTCATCTAGCCGCTCAATAAACCCCGATAAGCTCATCAGAACGGTTTGGAGCATGCTCGCCCGTTCGCCCGCCTGGATCATAGAGGTATGCAAAATCGGGAAGATTTCAGGAAATTGCTTCATTGATTCGTTCAGCGATTTTCCGTCAGCGACCGCGCCGCGAATTTCTTTCAAAACGACTACCAGGTTTCGGTTGGGAGTCGATTTTATCAAAGTATCAATGGCGCGCAGCAGAGGCCCGCCCGACCCGATCAAATCAGCGAGTTGGCCATACATCGTTCCCACATCCCGACCGCGAACGCCTTTGCCTTTGCGGGCCCGCTCGTTCCTTTGTGCGCCTTTCGGTGTAACGGTCACCGGGAACAGAGACTTCTCTTCCAATAATCGTAGAACTGCTGCTTCGTTGTCGGCTTCAAGTTCGCCGCCGACTTTTTGTCCTGAGCCCGTGATGGCGATGTAGGCGAATTGTGACATGATGGCTGGTGGAATTAATGTGCGGTGCAGCGGAGCACTTCTTCCGGCGTGGTTGCGCCCTCTTTAACCTTGACCCAACCATCTTCCCGCAATAAACGAAGTCCGCTCGGGCGGCCTGCTTCAATCAGTTTGCTGATCGGAGCGCGGTTCATGATCCCTTCACGGATCGCATCATTCATTACCATCAGTTCATAAATTCCAGAGCGCCCGCGGAAACCGAGATTCCGGCATTTTTGGCAACCGACACCGCGATAAAGTTTTTCTCCAGGTTCAATCAGCAGGTCTTTTGGGAGCTTATGAATGTCAGGGTCATATTCTTCCTTGCATTCAGGGCATATTTTTCGAACGAGCCGTTGCGCCATTGCACCGATCAAAGTGCTGGTGACGAGGTAAGGCTCGATTCCCATGTCGATCAAGCGCATGGCCGCTGAAGCTGCGTCGTTGGTGTGCAGCGTGGAAAGAACGAGGTGACCCGTCAATGCTGCCTGGGTGGCTGCTTGTGCCGTTTCCAAGTCCCGGATTTCACCAATCATCACCACATCGGGATCGTGACGGAGGATCGCGCGCAACCCTCGGGCAAAGGTCATGCCCACGTGTTGATCCACAGGGATTTGGTTTACTTTTTGAAGATTATATTCGACCGGATCTTCGACCGTAATCACCTTCAAATCGGTTCCCACGATTTCATTCAAGCCAGCGTAAAGGGTGGTCGTTTTGCCGCTGCCAGTGGGTCCGGTCACCAGAAGGATTCCATGAGGCTGGTCGAGCAAGCCTTTGAATGTGCCGTACGTTTCGGGATCCATCCCGAGCTGCGGCAGTTTATATAGGATGTTTGATTTATCGAGGATACGCATTACCACGCCTTCCCCGAAGATCATCGGAATAACGCTGACACGAACATCCACCTGCCGACCGCCCACCTGAAATTTGATGCGTCCATCTTGCGGTAATCGCTTTTCCGCAATGTTCATGTTGGACAGGATTTTGATGCGGCTGATGATTGCTGCTTGAAAGCGGTGGATCTGCGGCGGTACGGAAGCAACCTGGAGCACGCCGTCGATTCGGTAACGAATATCGAGGTCGTGCTCGTAAGGCTCGATATGGATATCGCTGGCGCGCTCGTTAATGGCTTCCAGGATGATCTCGTTCACCAGCTTGATCACGCTGGCTTCCTGGGCCATTTCGAGGAGATCTTCTGTGCTTTCTCCACCTCCGACCACGGTCAGGTCATTCGTCCCAACCATTTCCTCGACCGTATCGCCTCCAACGCCGTAATGCGTCTTGATCAGCTTTTCGATGGATTCCCGCGGAGCAAGGACCTGTTCCACCCGCAACCCCGTCACGAGCCGAATTTCATCCAGCACGTAGTTGTCGAATGCATCGCTCATCGCCACACGAAGAGTTCCATTCTCGCGCGAAATGGGGACGAGCCGTTTGCGATAAACGAATTTTGGCGGAAGCGATTTTAGCGTCTGGTTATCAATCGTGATTTCTTCCAGGTCCACGATTTCCAGGTGCAATTGTTCCGCCAGTACTTTGAGGAGTTCAGTTTCGCTCAGGAAACCGAGTTGCAGGACAGCCCGGTCCAAACGCAACCCTTCGCGCTGGTTGAGTTCCAGTGCTTTTTCGAATTGCTCGGGATTCAATAATCCTTTGGCAATTAATGTCTGGCCGATGCTCATGCTTTACTGTGGGATTTGCGGGTCATCGATCAAGAACGGCCGCTAAATCTATCCTACTACAGGACAGACGCCGCTCACGCGAGAATTATTTGATGTAAATTCTGCCGGGCGATCCCGACCTGCTTCACAATTGAGAGGGACCAAACGGGTCCAGGCATGGTTCGAGGGTTACACGAGCAAAGTTTTCGTTATTTGGTAATGATGGGTTGTCTTTGGTTTTTATTCGTGGGATGATTTGGGCTTGCCGTTTTGTTATGTGTTTTTCTGCTTCATTGCGTTCAAATCGGCGGCCAAGCGGTTTCACATTGATCGAGTTATTGGTCGTCATCGCTATTATTGCCATTCTTGCTGGCATGCTCCTGCCCGCTTTGGCCAAGGCCAAACGAAAAGCCCAAACCATTAGCTGCATCAATAACACCCGCCAGTTAATTCTCGCCGCGATTTTATACGCCGGTGATAACAATGATGTCTGGCCGGCGAATAATCCGGGTGACAACAATGTGAATCTGGTGAATCCGCCGAAAAATTATCAGCCCACCGTTTGGGTCCAGGGGCGGGATGGCTCAAATTTAACGGATCAGGATACTGCGCGGGGGATGATTTCGGAGAAGGTTTCTCTTCTTCCGCGCTACGTCAAGAACAAGGATACCTTCAGGTGCCCCGGCGATAAGGAGATGCTCCGCCGGGGGAACAAGAGTTTCCCCCGCCCTCGGAATTACAGCATGAATACTTACGTCGGCTGGGATGATGAGCCATATCACGGTGAACCCGGACCGAAGTATAAACTCTTTATGAAAACAGGGACGGTCCCGAACCCTTCGGAAATTTTCGTTTTTGGCGAGGTGCATCCGTACAGCATCTGCCGTCCGCAATTTGGTGTGCATCCCGGGACTACGCGCTTTTACCATCTGCCCGGGAATTACCATGGGCAGGTTTCAAACTTTGCTTTTGCCGATGGGCACTCCGAAACTCACAAGTGGCGTAGCGCCAAGTTCAATAATCCCAAGCGTCCCGAGTCAGACGAAACGTTCTGGCATGGCAGCCATAATGGGAGTATCCCCGGCGCGACCGCAGCGGAAGTGAAGCCAGATTTCGACTGGCTCTCTCAGCACGCGACGGAACTAAAATAACTTCAGACGAGACTTTTCGCCGCCGCGGCCTTCATTTTCTGAAGGCCTGTTTTCAAAACGGTCAAAGGGTCTTCTGCCCAGTACTTCCGGTTGAAAGTTTCCAGAGAAAGGACTTTCTGCCCGCCTGTATTGTGCAGTGCGCGCAAAATCGCTTCAATCGGCGCGATCCCTTCTCCCGGGTAGGTCCGGAAGGAATCATCGATTTTTTCACGCGCAGGTTCAGCCGGATAATCGTTCATGTGCAGAACGTGAATGGCTTTTGGCCCAAGCAACCCGATCCCATGATAATCCGAGCCCCCTTTGTACAAATGGTAAACATCTGCCAGCACGCAGGCTTTTGGATGCGCCGCTTCGATTGCCACTCCTACACATTCACCGAGGCGATTTAAATTTTTGGAAAATCCCCAAAGCTCCAGTTGTGGGACAACTCCCGAATCTTCACTGGCCTCAAGCAGTGCGCGATAACGTTCGGCCGCCTTTAATAGATCGAGTCCTGGTACATCCGTTGCGCCCGCTGGAGGAGCCGCAAAACGTTTCCCGCCAATTTGCGCTACCATGTCCATTTCGCGCTTCGCCTGGTTCAAACCTTTCGCGCGACGAGCCTCATCATCCACAATCCATTGTGGAAAACCGATCGCGCTCTCCACAGTCACGCCCGAATCAGAAAGGCGCTTTTTCAAATCGGATAATTTCCCACCCGATTTTACAAACTGGTCCAAAGAATCGATCCACGGTTCTATTGCTGTGTAACCCGCCTTCGCAGCCAGTTCGATTTCCTTTTCGATCCCGAGTTTTTGCCCGCGAATGGTTGCGGTATTCAGGCAGAAAATGAACGGCTCGTCGCTTTTCGAACCCGTATTGTTCGTTTCCGCCGCTACGCTGTCCCGTTGAAGATTGAATAGCGCAGCCGATCCGATCAACCCGCCAGCTCGAGCCAATGCTTTACGTCGCGATATTTCCGTGTGATTCATTCGAGGCTGCATTGTGGCAGCATCTTTTAATT
>JBQCGE010000423.1:0-5654 GCA_051955955.1 Verrucomicrobiota bacterium | reverse complement strand
TGCTCATCATTCTCCTGGGCAAAGGGACGAAGCTATCCGAAAAGTTGATGGGTTCGGACAAGGTTTACGAGGGCACCGCGAAATTTGGTGAAACGACCGACAGCTATGATGTGGATGGGGAAGTCGTTTCTTCGCTGCCGTTGCTGCCAATGACGCTCGAAGAATTGAACCAGGCGGCGGCGGAGTTCATCGGGGACCAAATGCAGGTTCCGCCGATGGTGTCCGCAATCAAAAAAGATGGAGTGCCCCTTTATAAGCTTGCGCGAAAAGGTGTGGAGGTGGAGCGGAAGCCAAGGCTGATCCATATTTTTCGTTTTCGATTCACCTCTTATGAGGAGCCGATTGGCGCATTTCGAGTCGCCTGCACAAAGGGCACGTATGTCCGTTCACTGGTGCACGACCTTGGGCAAAAAATCGGATGCGGCGCTCACCTTGCAACGCTTCGACGATTGAACTCCGGCAAATTTGATGTGGCAAACGCGCTCAAATTGGATCCGCTGTTGCAGATGGATGAAAAGGCGCTGGCCACTCATGTCATTCCCTTCCTGAAACTAGCCTCAATGGAGTAAATGCAAATTTTTCGCGAGGTGGAGGAATTCAAAAGCGCTGGTCACAGCGTTTGCCTCGCCATCGGAATGTTCGACGGTGCTCACCTCGGCCACCAGGAAGTTTTACGGCAGACGGTTTCAGACGCAAAGAACAGTGGCGGCAACTCGATCGCTCTGACCTTTGATCGACATCCCACCTCCGTTATCGCACCGACCCGCAGCCCAAAACTGATTTACTCCCTGAATCAAAAATTGCGGGAAATCGAAAAGCTCGGAATCGATGCGGTGCGTCTTCTCTCGTTTACCCCGGAATTCAGCCGAATCCCCGCCGAACAGTTTGTCCGTTCGTTAGTTTCGGATTTCGGCAAAGTTACCAGCATTTCCGTTGGGCGAGAATTTACCTTCGGGCATAAGCGAAGCGGCAACTTCGAACTGCTGCAGAGGCTCGGGAAGGAACTTGGATTTCAAACGCACGGGGTGCCTGCATTCCGACTCGGCGGAAAAGTGGTCAGCAGCACACGCATTCGTGAAGCGATTGGAGCCGGCGATTTCAAAGTGGCTTCAGAGATGCTGGGACGAGTTTATTCTACCAGCGGAAAAGTAATTCAGGGCGATCAGCTCGGGCGGAAGTTGGGATATCCCACCGCAAACATAGAATGCGCGGAACTGATGACACCGCCGCATGGCGTTTACGCGGTAAAAGTACTGGCTGGCTCGGTATTGGGCAATGGGGTGGTGAATATTGGAGTGCGACCGACCATTGCCAACCCCCATCCTCAACTTCGGATGGAAGTGCACCTGCTCGATTATTCCGGCGACCTGTACGGGCAGGAATTAGAATTGGCATTTCTCGGAGTGATTCGGCCGGAGAGAAAATTTTCCGGGTTGGAAGAATTGCAACATCAGATTGCAAAGGACATCGAATCGGCGCGAAAATTCTTCGTCTAAACCGAAGGTTGAGATGGGTGGAAATTCAAAACTGAATCAGGTAATGCACACCTGGACTGTGTGGTTTCGTCTCGTGATGGAAAGTGGCCCAGTAGCGTTGCTGACAATCTGCGTTTTGTTTTTATCTGCATGCTCCACGCCTCCAAAGTCCAGTGACGAGCCAGAACCGGGTGCCATTGTTAAATTGAATCTGATCGCTGTGCCGGTCGGGTTGAACCTGGATAACCGGCCCGGGCCGGACGGTTTCTCTGTGAAGGTATATGCGAACGATACGCTTCATGCAAAGGGCATTCCAATTCGCGATGGATTACTCGAAATTCTTGCGTTCGACGGAAGTTTTTTTGGCCGGACAAATATGCCTCCCACCTTACGGACCTGGAAATTTCCAGCGACTGACCTTGCACCGTATCGCTTCAAATCGACGATTGGTATTGGCTATGAGTTCACGCTGCTTTGGGGAACAAACAAGCCTTCCCGCACGCTGATGTCGGTGGCGGCACGTTACATCGCGCCGAACGGTCGGGTCGTTACCGCGCGCGCGAGTTCCGTCTCCGTGCTGGATAAGTAATTATCCTTTGGGATATTGTTGAACCGGCAAATCGCGGCGAGCAAAATTGATTTTCCCTTGCCATATTTGAGGGCGCTCAAGCATTCTCACCTGCATTCAATTTTATGCAGCCATTTTTAGGTGAATTCATTGGGACGATGCTCCTGGTTCTACTGGGTGATGGCGTGGTTGCAAACGTGGTTTTGCAACGAACCAAAGGGAATAACAGCGGCTGGATTGTGATCACGGCAGCGTGGGCGATGGCAGTATTTGTTGCGGTATTCATCAGCTCGGTCGCGAGTAAAGCGCACTTAAACCCCGCCGTAACACTCTCGCTCGCAGCTTCGGGAAAGTTTGCCTGGAGCGCGGTCCCGATCTACATCCTCGCGCAAATGCTAGGTGCTTGCGCAGGAGCTTTCCTGGTCTGGGTGCATTACAAGCCGCACTTTGATGCGACCCCGGACGGAGATGCAAAACTGGGTGTCTTTTGCACAGCGCCGGCAATTCGCTCGGTTGGCTCAAACCTGTTTGGTGAACTAATTGGAACTTTTGTGCTCTGCTTTGCGGTACTTCACATCACTTCGCCTGCGGGTGGGCTTGGCTCTCTGGATGCCTTGCCAGTGGCCCTTGTGGTTTTGGTCATCGGCCTTTCATTAGGAGGCACGACCGGATACGCAATTAACCCTGCGCGCGATTTGGGACCTCGAATCATGCACGCAATCCTGCCGATCAAAGGCAAACGGGATAGTGACTGGGGCTATGCATGGATTCCGGTAGTTGGGCCGATCCTCGGCGGACTTCTCGCCACCTTTGTTTATCAGCTCGCGTTCTAAGCACCCTGGCGAATCTCCCGAATTTGTTGCTGGGCGGCAGGATTCCCCAAAGATAGGAGACGTTTCTCCCTTGCTCGAATTTTGCCTGCTATTCCGAGGCATTATCTGAAGCGATAATGGTCTTTAAACTGCTGTTTAAGGATTATGAGATGGAGTGTTTTGCTGTTGCTGTTGGGCGGGCTTGCCATAAAAGGGGCTGACCTGCCCGTTTTTAATGACTCCCTGGAGAGCGGGTGGGAAAATTGGAGTTGGGCGCAGACCTCCACTTCATCCACCCCAATTCACTCCGGAAATTCCTCCTTTGCTGGATCTGCGGGTGCGTGGGAGGCGGCTTACGTCCATAACTCGACCCTCGATGCCAACCTCTACACAAATCTCACTTTCTGGATTCATGGCGGGAGCGCAGGCGGGCAGAATCTTTTAATCACAGGAATGGCTTCCACAGCAGCGCGGACGTCGGTGGAGATTCCGACTTTGGCCGCGAATAGCTGGCAACAGGTGACCGTTTCGCTGGAAGCCCTCGGGGTTGCAGGTGACCCCGGCTTTGATGGGTTTTGGATACAGGACCGCAGCGGAACAACCCAGCCAACATTTTACCTGGATGATATTAAGTTGGTGGCAGGGAGCGCCGCAACGAATCTCCCGACCAACGCGGTGGTTCAAATTGCAGTGAATGTGGCGCTTAACCGGCACCCAATCAGCGATCTGATTTATGGAGTCGCCTTTGCCAGTTCCAATCAATTGGATCAATTAAATTCGCCGCTGAATCGCTCCGGCGGAAATTCAGAGAGCCGGTATAATTGGCAACTTAACGCACACAATCGTGGCTTCGATTGGTACTTCGAGAGCCTGGCAGATACTTCATCAGCGCCGGGAGCGGAGACAGACGATTTCATTCGTGAAAGTATCAATGGTTCCGCCGAACCGATGGTCACGATTCCGATGATTGGATGGGTGGCGAAGCTTGGGCCAAGTCGCGGGAAGCTGGCGAGCTTTTCGATTTCCAAATATGGGACTCAAACCGATGCGGACTGGCAATGGTTTCCAGATGCGGGAAATGGGATTCGAAGCAATGGACAATACGTCACGAACAACGACCCGAACGACGCGAATGTGCTGGTTGACTCTACGTTTCAACAGCAGTGGGTACGACATTTGACGAACCAATGGAGTGCCAGCGGGAATGGTGGAGTGCGTTACTACATCATGGACAATGAGCCGAGCCTTTGGCATTCGAGCCACCGCGACGTCTTCAAAACAGGGCTTACCATGGAACAATTGCGGGACCGATTTATTGATCAGGCGCGAAAAGTGAAAGCGGTCGATCCCGGAGCTCTGATTGTAGGCCCGGAGGAATGGGGCTGGAGTGGATACTTTTACAGCGGTTATGACCAGCAATGGAGCAGCTCGCATGGCTGGACTGAATTCCCGGATCGCCAGGCGCATGGCAACCAGGATTATTTGCCGTGGCTACTGAACCAACTCCGCCAGCAACGGGAAGCGACGGGTGAGTCCCTGCTGGATGTGTTCACGGTGCACTATTATCCACAAGGGGGTGAATATGGATCGGATATCAGCACCGCCATGCAAGCCAAGCGAAACCGTTCGACCCGCTCGCTGTGGGACACAAATTACGTCGATTCCTCATGGATTAGTGACAAAGTTAAACTGATTCCGCGATTGAAGAAGTGGGTGGAGGAATATTACCCCGGAGCGAAAGTGGGCCTCACTGAATATAGCTGGGGAGCTGACGCGCACATTAATGGTGCAACGGCGCAGGCTGACCTGCTGGGAATATTTGGCCGGGAAGGGCTGGATATGGCGACGCGCTGGGTTGTTCCCGGTTCAACAACCCCGACATTCAAAGCTTTTCAAATGTATCGTAATTACGATGGCGCTAAATCAACGTTTGGCGATACCAGCGTCCTTTGCACCGTGCCGAATCCTGATAACGTCGCCGCCTTTGCTGCTGAACGGAGTTCAGACGGCGCGCTAACTATCATGGCAATCAACAAGACGAGTTTAATAACCCCTATCGAAATTTCGTTGGATGGGTTCAGTCATGCTGGAAATGCCAAACGATGGCAGCTTACATCGGAAAATATAATTCGCGATTTAGGGAGCCTGAATTTTTCCGGAAACGTCGTGACACAATCGCTTCCGGCGCAATCCATCACCTTGTTTGTGCTTCCCGCTCTTCAGGAAGCGAGGTTTCAAGAGGTCTTTTACGAGAATGGGGTTGTGAACCTTGAAATTGCAGGGAAGGCAGGGGCCGCGTTGAACCTGGAATCCAGCAATGACTTGAAAAGCTGGTCATTGGTGAAGCCCATTATGCTCAACTCCACGAACCAAACAGAGCAAATCAGTGGAACAAATCGCGCGCGATTTTATCGTTTGGTAAAACCGTAGAAAAATTAAACCAATCCGATCAACTGCATTACGCGGGTTACATCAGCCCGAGCTGAAGTCGTGCCGCATCAGTCATCATGCTTTGGTTCCACATTGGGTCCCAAACAATTTCTACGCTCACATCGGTAACTCCGGGCACGAGCCGAATCTTTTGCTCTGCATCTGAAGCGATCACCCCGCCCATGCCACATCCAGGAGCGGTCAAAGTCATTTTTACCTCGACTTTGTTTCCCCCTTCAGGGATTGGGGTGACTTTGCAGTCATACACCAGGCCAAGATCCACGATGTTCACTGGAATTTCCGGATCGTAACAAGTCTTGAGCTGGTCCCAGATCTCGTCAATTTCAACAGGACCGGAATAATCAGCGG
>JBQCGE010000422.1:0-4321 GCA_051955955.1 Verrucomicrobiota bacterium | reverse complement strand
GGAAAGCCAAAGTTTTCTGGACCGGTTATTCAATGGTTCGGTGAAACCGCTGCTGGTCCATTTTGCGAAAACGGAAAAACTCTCCAAGGCTGACCTGGATGATCTTCGTCGCATTCTCGAAAGAAAGGAAAAAAATGAACCTTACCTGGCTTGAGCTTGTTTTCACCAAGGTAGTTGAAGCATCCTTGTTGGCTTCCGTTCTCGCGCTGCTGATGTTTGTCATTCAGCCGACATCTCTCTCCTGCCTGGCGGTTTGCTCTCTGGGTCGTTGTCCTACTCAGACTTCTGCTGCCGGATTTTCCATCGAGTCCCTGGAGCATTTTTAACGCGCCGCACTGGATTCGGTTACAACCAGCCAGCCAGCTGATGGTGGAAGTCACAAACGCTCACATTCTTAACGCGCCTGCTCTCGAAATCAATGAATTGACGGGAAAAAATGAGCTGACGAATTCCACCGAAACTCGTGTCGCGCCAGTGCTTTCGTTTAAACTGGCGATGGCAATCGTCTGGTCTCTGGTCGCGGGATTTTTGTTGGCCCGGCTATGCCTCGGAGCAGTTTGGTTGGAATTGAGATTGCGGAAGCGGAGCGCAATCCCGGATCCACGCATCTTGAACGCATTCGAAACCGTTTGCCGCGAACTGAAGATTTCCCGCGGGCCGCGCTTAATCGAAACCGAATTGGTCGATGCACCCGGATTGTTTGGTGTCTCGCGCGCGGTGCTGCTTCTGCCTCTGAATCTTTTTGCGCAATTAAATCCAACCGAGCTGCGCCATGTGTTTTTGCATGAATTGGCTCATTGGAAGCGGCGCGATCTGCTGACCAACTGGCTCATCAGTATCGTCCGGGCGATTCACTGGTTTAACCCAATTGTTTGGGCGGTGCTCAGGCGTCTTCGTCTCGAACGTGAACTCGCCTGTGACGAGGTCGTGCTGAAAAGAAACCAAACTGGCTCGCCTGAGCTTTACGGGCGCACGATCTTGAAACTGATTGAAAGATGCAGCGCGGACCGTTCATTTGCGGCAGTGGTAGGAATCGTGGAAGGCAAGCAGGAGGTTCGTCGGCGAATCGAGCAGATTAAATCGTTCGCCGGAGGAAATCGTGATTCATTCCAGGTAATCGGCTGGCTTTTGATGTTATTTACAATCTCCGTTGGCTTAAGCAATGCTCAACATCCACATGTGGTTCGAAGTGTTACCCCCCCGCTGGTTTTGCCCGTAGCGGAGGTCGTAGAATCCCAAACACCAGCGGCCACGAATGACAAAACCTCAGACCTCCAAGCGGAATATAAAAAGCAATTGGAGATAGTTGAAGCCTCCCGGAAGCGCCTCCATCAACTCGAACAAAGTTTGGAAGCTCAGCGAAATCCCGCGTCTCTGGAAGAAAAAGGAGCTGAGTTGGCTATTCAAGAAAGCGGGTTGTACTCGCGATTGCAGGGTTTAAGCCGGGCTGAATTGCGGAAAGTGCTCCCAACGCTCGTTCGGGACAGGCAATTGGAGGAACTGGAAACCAGCTTGAACAAAGCAGAACAGGAATACGCGGCATTTGCCATCGATAAAAGAGATCAACACCCTGACGTGAAACGGATCAAGCGAGTGATGCAAACCATCAACCAGCAAATTGAAGATCGAGTTGATGGCATCATGAATGGGCTAGTGTTGCAGGCACCCCGGAAATCCACGGCTGATTCGTCCCGCGAAACAGCCGATTCAAAACCGCTGATTCAGGCAAAAAGAGATCTGGAAAACAATGAGCGAATTCTCGAAACGATCTCGAGACGGATCGCAACTGAAAATGCCCCGAAAAAACACACGTCGAGTCAGGCCGCTGAAGTTTCATTGTATACCCGCACTTACAAACTGAACCCTGGGATTTTGGAAGAAAACTTGAAGCGGTTGGGAAAAGAGACTGCAGGTAATTCGCTCGATTCGAAACTTAAGAGCTATTTCGCTTCAATCGGCCTCAGTTTTTTGACGAATAACGTTGCGGTTCCCGCGGAAACTCGGTCCAAAGCAATGCTTTTTAAGGACGATCTCGGCGTTTTGTTCGTTCGTACCACTTCGGCGGAACTTGATAAAGTGGAGACGGAACTGCAAGTATTGAACACTAAGGCCTACAAGACTGAATTTTATTGCAAGCTGATCGCACTTCCAATTTCGGAAGCACAAACTTTTTCGGAAAAATGGTTCGGGAAAGCCGCAAGTTCCCAAAACGGAACTTCAGCATTGGGGGCTTTGCCTGAGTGGCCTCGAGGTTTTACCAACGGCGCAGCGCTCATGGATGCCGCGGAAAAAGTTGAAGGCAGCCAAATGCTCGGCGCCGCCTCCGTTTTTGCCTATACCCTGCAAATCGCGAATATGAGAGTGGCGGCGGGTCCGAAGCTCTCGATAAATAGCAGCTATTATCCTGAGCAACGGATCCATAATGTAAGGATTAAAGGCACTCTGTCCAGAGAAAATGATCCTTCAACTTTCGAGGTTACGGCACCCATAAAGGAAGGTGAAACGATGATTTTTGCCAAAAAAGGGATTCTCGGTTCAGAAAATGATGTGCCGGTGTTGCAGGATCTTCCCGAAGCAGGCAAACTTTTCCGGTCGGACCAGGAACATGTCGTCCTGATTTGTGTGACGCCTAAACTCGTTCCAAGTGGCCCTTAGCACTTCTTGGAAGCAGTGCGTAAAAAGCGTCATTCAGGCCACGTGCCTCGAAGACGTGAGTAGAAAACAAGCACAAAACAAAATCGCGAGGGGCGGCGCATAAGAGGAATTTGGGGCTTGCATCGGATGCAGCATTGAGAAAGATTCATCTGCGCTGAAAAAACGATTCAAGTAGTTGCGCATTGCTCTGTTATGCAGTCTTTACCACGGTCAATTTTTATCTTTGCGTTCTGTGTGCCGCTGGCGTTGGTTTTCGGGGTATTATTGGCAACACCGCTCGATCGTACCTCAATGGGAGCTTTGGCGATTGGATTCTTTCTGCTGCTGATTCCAATTCTCCTCTCCAATCACCATGGTTTTTTGATCTTCAGCATTTACGCCTATATCAACATCTACTTTTTGCCAGGGCAGCCGCAGCTTTGGCTGATCGCGACGGTGCTCAGCCTCTTTTTCGCGATCCTCACACGCACATTAAATCGAGGTAAAATTGAACATTTTGGTGTCACGAGCATTACCTGGTCGTTAATTCTGTTTTTCGTGGTAAGCTTTGTGACTGCTTACTTTACCGGAGGCGTTGGTGTGCGTGCACTCGGTTCAGGCAACTACGGTGGAAGAAAGTATGTTTATCTTTGGGGGGCGATTTTGGCTTATTTTCTGATCAGCGCCTTCCCTGTTCCGGAGAAGAAGCGCCAATTTTACGCAGGACTATATATCATTGCGGGCGTGACCAGCGTTATTAGTAACCTTGCTTACACACTAGGACCTGATTTTTATTTCTTATTTTTGCTCTTCCCTTCTGAATTTGCCGTCATGCAGGCGATTGGCGACGACATGCAGCGAATCACGCGGATTTCCGGACTGGGGCCGGCTTCCATTGCGCTGGTCTCGTTTATTATGTTGCGTTACGGATTCGCGGGATGTCTAAGTCTAAAAAGACCCCTGCGCCTAATTAGTTTATTCGCCGCATTCAGCATAGGGTTGTTTTCTGGTTTTCGTTCAGCGCTCGTTTTTCCGCTCCTTCTTATGGGGTGTTATTTTTTCGCAGAAAAGCTTTACAAGACGAAGTACATGCTCGTTTTGATACTCTCCTCCGTGATGATTACCTCTTTTTTGATTCCATTTGCCGACCGCTTACCTTTGTCCATTCAACGGTGCTTAACCATTTTTCCGTTGGACCTTGATTCGAGTGCAATCGCAGATGCGCGTGGTTCTTCTGAGTGGCGCATTCAAATCTGGCGTTCTATTTCCGCCGACATTCCAAAGTATTTTTGGCTTGGAAAAGGATTTTCCATTGATCCGAAGGATCTGTTTTTCGCCCAGCTTGGGACTATGGAAACTTCAGCACAGTTTGAAAACGCCATTGTTGCCGGTGATTACCATAATGGCCCTCTCACATTAATAATGCCTTTTGGCATCTGGGGCGTTCTTTGCTTCCTTTGGTTTACCGTCGCTTCAATCAAAGTACTCTGGCTAAATTGGAAGAACTCAGCGCCAGAAGTGCTGAACGTAAATAAATTCTTTTTTCTATACTTCATCGCTAAACTGATATTTTTCATATTTATTTTCGGCGCGTTCTACGTAGATATCCTGTTTTTCACAACGCTCGTCGCTCTTAGTCTGTCAATCAATCGCGGGGTGCTCCGCGTTCCTTATGAGCAACGGGTAA
>JBQCGE010000421.1:0-5416 GCA_051955955.1 Verrucomicrobiota bacterium | reverse complement strand
GGTGCCTGTGGGTTCAGCTTCAGGCGAGCATTGCTGAGTTCCACCGCTTTTTGCAACGAGGCGAGCCCTTGTGGGATCTTTTGCAAACCAATTTGGGCACGCGCAAGGTCGTACCAACCTTCGGGGTTGGTGGGCATAACGCGGACCAATTGTTCCAGAGCATGTTCAACACCGACATTGTTGCCGAGTTGGGCATAAGCCTGCGCTACAGACATAATGGTTTGGGCGTCCGCATTGGTATTAGCGATGAGCATTTGCAGGATGTGCAATCCGTCATTACTGCGCTGCAACTGGAAATAGAGTGAAGCGAGCTGGAAAGCGATCTGCAAGTTAGTCGGGTTCGCTTTGTATTGGGCTTCGATATTGGCCAATTGAACTTGCGGATTCACTCCGGGAGCCGCAGCGGGATTGACTGCAGCTTGTTGGCGCATCTGGGCTAGATTCTGGGCCAAACCAATCATGCCCAGGTTTTCCGGATCGAATTCGATACAAGTTTTGGCCACGCGCTCGGCATCCTCAGTGCGGCCGAGGTTAACCAGAAGCGTGACATATTTATAGACCGCTTCGGGGCTGTACGGGCAAAAGGCGAAGGATTGTTTGAAGGCGAATTCTGCCTCCTTCAACATGCAGGCATTCTCGGCGGGGCTTTTGGAGTTCTGCACACGCCAGAAATAAACGCCGCCGATGGCGCTGCGGAGTTTGGAAAAGGCTTTTTGTGCGTTATCATCCCGGACAAACGCGCGGCGGGTGGCAGTGAGTTCGGGTGTGCCTTTGAGCCGGTCAACTTCGCGGCGGCGATAAACGGCGAGAGCGAAATCGCAGATGTCTTTCACCGGTGTATCGTAGGTGATCCAATTTCCAATTAATCGATCCGAATATTCACTCCAGAATTTGTGGTCTTTATCGATCATCTCCTGGGTGATTTCCGGAACTGGATTCCGGTTAATTTTCATGATGATGCCGAACGGGGTAAGGTGCGGATACATCCAGTCGAGCGGGAAACTTTCCTCAACAAAAAATTCGTTGGTGGGGTTTTTGTCGAAAATGACTTTGGTGAGCAACCCATTGATCGCCATAACGGCGACCTGACCGGAGACCGATACGCGGTTATCTACAATCCTGACATCCTCGCCCGGCTTGATTTGCTTGGGTTCATTGGGAAATTGCATGTCATGTTGCAGGCGGCGTTGGGCATCCTGGATGTAATCCGAGAAAGCGCGTTGCGAATCGTCGACGGAAGGGGTGTAAATCTCCTTCGATAAATATGCGCCCACGTCGTAGGGATTGTTGACCATGTCTGGCGGCGGGGGAGGTGGATTTTCCTTGGGTGGGTAAACACCTTCCGCGCGGCGGCGTTTTTCTACACCAGCGCCCCACTTGGTGAGGAACTTGTCGAGCGGAATGGCCATGCGGGCAAAGATGTTCGTGGTGCCGCGCTCCTCCTCGCGGGTGGTGCGGAGGAAATTGGAGAAGAAATAGGGGTCATGCTGCGCGCTGCGATTGTAATGGGCGCGGATGTAATCGAGGTAGGTTCCGTCCGCGAGGGCGTTCTGCGTGATCAGGTAGACATCGCGGCGGTTGAATTTCTCGTCACGCGGTTTTTTTGAGGGCGGAATGAAACTTTCGCAAAAGATCATGTAGGTGGGGTTAAACCGGCCGGGATCAGTTCCCCCGAAGAGAATGGCATTCTTGGTCATCTCCGGATAAATGCCATAAGGGGGAGTGAACATGTCGTGCCCGAACCAGTAACCAAAGACGTGGCCGCGCTGCTCATTATCTGACCAGTGCGCGAGCACGGTGTAAATCGGCATAATCGCAAAAATCGCCAGGAGCGGATAGAGCGGGGCGCGCTGTCTATTAATGAGAATGATTGCAACCGCCGCGAGGGCGATGCAGAGGATGAAAATGGAATTCAAGAGGTCGAGCTTGAACTGGGATTTTAACGCGAAGAGGGCGTAAAATGCGACTGCCGCAGCGACTGAAGCTCCAATCCAAAGATAGTTGCGGACCTTTTCGTATTGCGTGGCAACGAGGGTGCCGATGATGGCCAGACCGTAACCAATGGCTATGGCAATGATGACGAATGACGCCGCGAAAAAGACGCGGGCCTGCTCCCGGGCCTGCCGGTCGGTTTGCGGGTTCAACAAAATGAGCAGCAGGAAGGCGAGGAAACAATAAATGGCGGTGAGGCCGACCAGCCATGCGCGGTCGCGCTTCAACAGGCGCTTGTAATACAGGAAGGGAACGAGACCAATCATCAGGTTAACGATGTTGAACTCTTCGATTGCCCCGGAGAAATACATCGGCAGCTGATCGAACAAAAAGCGCGCGCTGAGCGGGTTACTCGGGTTTGTTTTGTCGTATTGCCCACGGGTGAGGGCGTGCCAGAAACCTTGTTCCGTTCTAGGATAACCCCAGTTCATCGGCGGGTTCGTCATCGAAGAAATGGGCATATAGAAATAGAAAGCGAGCCCTGTCGCGAAACCGAGGCAGATAATGATCACGGCGCGCCATTCCGTGAAGACCTTCTTGGTTTTGGCCCAGATATAAGCGGCGGCGAGAGCGGAACCGAGACCAACGGCATTGAAGATGCCAAACAGAACCGGGTTGCCATCGAAGGAAGTAATGATTCCTTTGGACTTGGCGTATAAGCCGACGAGATATGCGGCAGTATTGATGAGAAGCAGATCGCGCCCGAGCTTCGGCTGGACGGCCATGATGAGGATTTCAATACCCATCGTGGCGACAATCAAAGTTTGGTGGTTGTTCAGGCATATTCCGAACATGAAGGCGGCGTAATAGAGATAACGCCGTTGTTGGGGCGCATAAACCCAGCGCAAAAGCCAGCAGAGAACCAGCATCAGCGAGAGGACGCTGAGCGGATATACCTCAACAATGACCGCCTGGCTCCACATGAAACCGTTGAAGCCCATCAACACACCGGCAGCAAATCCGGCCACGAGCGTTATCCAGCGCGATTGCTGTTCCGTAACAGATTTGAATTCCTGGATGGCCTCCATCGCAAGGCTGCTTCCGCGCGAAACGAGCATTGCGAGCAACCCGCAGGAGAAGGCGCCCGCCACCGCAGAAGAAAGAGCCACGCGCCAGGCGATATTGGAAAATGGAAAAAGGACCGTGAAAAGCCATGTGTAAAGCGTCCAAACCGGGTAACCGGGAGGATGCGGCACACCGGCATAAAAAGAGGCGACGGCGAGTTCGCCGGAATCCTCAAGCGTAACGTCCGGGGCCAGGGTATAAAAATAGCCGCAGAAAACCACGAGGGTGGTAATGGCAAAAGCGATCCAATCCCATTTCCTGAAGAATTTGGTTTTGGAGGCTGGCACGCTCGCCGCGCCTTCAGAAACCGGCTTGATGGTTGCGGGCCGGTTCGGGTTCGAGGCGGTTACGGGAGCGTCCGTGGCCGTTTTTGAAATCGGCGGCTGTTTGGGTGAAGGAGAGGGGTTGCTTTGACCCTTGTTTTTCCGTTCGTTACTCATGCTATTCCATTAATCGATTCGTGTGGGAGACGAGGTACGCACCCGTAGAGGTGAGGGGCGTGCGTGCTCCGAAATTGTATTCCAGACGTTTGAAAGGGACTGAATTGATGTCGCTATGTTCGGCACCACGGTTGAAGAAATTACTTCCAGCGGCAATGGGGCTGATCGAGCCGACTACCGCATTTGAAGCGAGGTGATGACTTTCCTGGAAACGGCTGGAGAGACTGGACAAGACCAGCATGAAACAGCCAAACGCAGGGACAAGCCAGCGGCTGAGGTCGTGCAGGTTATAGAAACCGGGCTCGACTTCGCGTTCCGTTGCGGTGAAGAGGCGTTGCTTCAGTTCAGGCGAAGGACTTCGCGGGACCCATTCCCCTAATTGATCCTCGATGAAATTCCAGTTCTTCATAGTCACTTCCTTTCAGGGATTCACGGAGTTTGCCGACGCCATAGCGATAGCGCCCCGCGACGGTATTGGGAGAGAGCTCGAGTAATTTCCCAATTTGCTCGAAGGTGCGTTCTCCCCAAATTTTCAAAACAATAACTTCGCGTTGTTCGGGAGGGAGCTGCTCCAGGCAGCGCATTGCTTTACGTTCCAGATCGGTTTCGGCTGGTTCACGTTCGAACCACCGACTGGACTCGAATTCACGCGCCAGTCGCCGCCAGAGAGAGCGCTTATAATTCAGAGCGCGGTTGCGGTAGGCGCGGAAGAGGTCATGCTCCGGCTCCGCGGGAGTTTCCTCCATGCGGAGCAAGACCATAAAACATTCCTGCAAAACATCTTCCGCTTCGCTGTGACTCAAGCCCAGAGCTCTCCCGTACAAAACCAGGTGCGCGGCTTTTGCATCGTAAAGCCGTTCACACCAATTCTGTCCTTCCGCAGCCATTTTCAATTAGAGACACCGTCCCCTGCCCCGTTTGTATAAACCGGGTGACATTTCTTCCAAAAGAGCTTGGGAATTTAGGGCCGCCAACCCCTAAAAGCAACGAAACTTGAGGCGCACACCCGGGAACCGGGGGTGTGATTTGCGGCAGAGCTTTACGCTTGCGCTTTTCGGGTGGGCGTTTCTGATATCAGCACCACTCAACTATGCACCACTACATCGAGGATGTAATCGACCTGATCGATCCAGCCGTAAACCAGATTCATAACATGACCCTCGACCAGGCGCGGGCGCGAGTCTTGAATGGGAGCGCTGATGACGTGCGGGCAATTGATGGGTCATTTGCATTGCTCGCCCGAAACGGGAAAACCGTTCGCCTGGCGCGCTCCATGGATCGCCCAATGCGCTACTTTCTGGCGAAACGACATGAAGGCCCGGCGCTGGTGGTGAGCGATCGGATTGACCGAATTTATGACTGGCTGAAATCGAAAGGCTTTGAAAAACAGTTTCATCCGAGCTACACGCGGATGGTTCCAGCGCATTATGTCGTGGAGTTGCAACTCATCGGCTGCCCTGATCCGGACCCGAGCTACACGCGCTATTTCACACCCACGCGCGAAACGTTGCCGAATGACGTGGATGCAATTGGAACTGCTTACATCGCGGCGCTGGCGAACGAAATCCGAAAATGGCTGCGAAGCATCCCACCGGAATCAGGGATTGGAGTCTGCTTTTCGGGTGGGATTGATAGCGGCGCGGTGTTCGTCGCTACCTACCATGTTGCGAGGGAAATGGGACTTAACCTGAGGCGCTTGAAAGCGTTTACCTTGAACTTTGGAGATGGGCCGGATTTGGAGCAGGCCCGGAAATTTTTGAAGGAATTGGGACTTGAAATGGTCCTCGAAGAAATCGAAGCGGATGAGACTGAACTGAATTTCGATGAGACGGTGCGAATCGTGGAGGACTATAAGCCGCTGGATATCGAATGCGCCGCCATGGAACTGGCGCTATTTCGCGGGATACGCGCTCGTTATC
>JBQCGE010000420.1:0-3584 GCA_051955955.1 Verrucomicrobiota bacterium | reverse complement strand
CTGCTCAGGAACGTAAAGTACCTGGTCCTCGAATATCATAGTTACAAAAATAGCCCGCAGGAACTGAGCTCTATTACTCAAATATTGAGCGACGCAGGCTTCCGCTATTACGTCTTCTCCCCTTATCTCTATAATCCCTTTTTAAGCAATCCGGTTTACTGCGGAATGGACCAGTTTCTATCCATTCACGCCGCCCGCGAAGGCGACATTAAATTTGCAAAAGAGCAATGAACATTTTGCAAATTTCCACCACTGAAGCGGGCGGTGGCGCAGCCAAGGTTCCCTATGAATTGCACCTGGCTTACCAGGCGCTCGGCCACAACGCCATGATGGCAGTCGGTTACCGAAGAGGAAAACCGACCGAAGGAATTTTCGAAATCCCCAATGACGCGCACCGGGGCCTCGCCGCGCGCGCGTTCTATAGAATCCCGGAGTTTCTAAAGCAAAGAAAGATGCGGGGCGAAACCTTCTTTCGCTCACGCCTGGTCTCGCTGGCGGAGCCGCGCCGGGCGCAAAGACTGCGGGAGGGATATGAAGATTTTGATTTCCCCGGCACCCACAAGTTAATGGACCTGGCCCCGCATAACCCGGAGATCGTCCATTGCCATAATCTCCACGGAAGTTATTTCGACCTGCATTATCTCGCGGAGCTAAGCTCTCGCGTTCCTGTGATCATGACCTTGCATGACATGTGGACTTTCACAGGGCATTGCGCCTACTCCATCGATTGCAATCGGTGGGAACAAGGCTGCGGGGACTGTCCCCGGCTCGATTTGTATCCCGCAATCACGCAGGACCAAAGCCGGGCCAACCTCGAAACGAAACGCTCCATTTACAGCAATTCGAACCTGGTGGTCGTGGGACCGTGCCAATGGGTGGTGGATCTCGCGAAACGTTCCGTCCTCAAAGTCACTGAATACCAAGTCATTCCTTACGGTCTCGACCTCTCTGTTTTCAATGATCGCGGACGCGACGACGCACGCAGAAGCCTCGGCATTGAGAGCGGGGCGAATGTTGTTTTGTTCGCTGCCAGCCGTGGCCAGGAAAATCCATACAAAGATTTTTCAACCATCCAGCGCGTTTACGAAACCCTCCTGAACAGCCCGGATAAAAAGGAACTGCTCTTTATCATTTTAGGCGGCCGGAAGGATGAAGTTCAGAATTTCGGCAACTTCCAGATTCGGCACTACCGCTACCGCAGCAAGCCGGAAGACGTGGCTGCGTTTTATAAAGCCGCTGATATCTTTTTGCACGCTGCCAACGCCGATACTTTTCCCAATACCGTTCTCGAAGCGCAGGCCTGCGGCACACCGGTCATTGCCACTGGAGTGGGCGGCATCCCTGAACAAGTCGCACATGGCGAGACGGGCTACATCGTTCCACCCCGCGATTCCGCTGGAATGGTCAAACACATCGAACAGCTCTTCGCTCAAAAAGAAACCTTGCACCACATGGGCAGCCGCGCCGCGGAACGTGCCAAAACTTTATATGAACTCCAGCGCCAAACCCGCGATTATCTCGCTCTCTACGAACGCCTGATCGCCATGCGTCGTTCATAAGATCCAAGTTCCTTCATTAACCGGATATCTTCGGGCACACTCTTCCCCTCTCCCGCCATTTAATAACAAATCCGTCCGTTTTGCGGGGGCGCAGCCTGATGGCGCATTCCACGGAATGGATGGATACTTTAAGCGTGGAAGAGGCATTGGCGGCATGTAAGACATGCGGGTTGATTCAGCGGGTTACACTTAAACCAAACGTGGTGAACCAATGCGCCCGTTGCGGGTTTAACGTCTCGCGCTGCAACCGGGACAGCATGTCCCGCACCTTTGCCTTCGCTCTTTCGGCACTGATCCTCTATTTCCCGGCAAATCTCTTTCCGATTGTCACCACTGACTATTGGGGGGCCCACGAAGCCACCACCATTTTTGACGGCATCCAGGCACTCTTCCAGAAAGGCAATTACTTCGTCGCCTCTCTCGTATTCACCACCAGCATTTTAACCCCAGGCATCAAGATCATCGGGCTGCTCCTCTGCTCCCTCACATTACGGTGGCACAAATGGCAGCGCGTTCGCACCTGGACCTACAAAACCATCCAGACCATCGATCCGTGGAACATGCTCGAAGTAACCCTCCTCGCAATCCTCGTCTCCATCGCCGAGCTCGGTCAGGTCGCGACAGTCCATCCCGGCGCAGGCGTCTTCTCATTTGCCGGTGTAGTCGTGCTGACCATTGCCGCAACGCTCACTTTTGATCCGCGCCTCATTTGGGAACCGGACCGCGCTTACGAACATGAAGGACCACCCGGATAGATCAGACGATTTCCCGCACGCGAGAACGAGGCATAGCTGGGTCACGCGCCTGATCTGGCTCGTCCCGCTCGTTGCGTCCGCTTTTGTCGCCTGGATTATTTATACCAATGTCATCGGCGCCGGGCCCACGATTCATGTCTTCTTTACCGATGCCGAGGGGCTTGAGCCGGGAAATTCCGCCGTGAAATTTCGGGGCGCGACCGTTGGACGCGTCAACTCAATCCAGATCACCGACGACCAGAAGCAGGTCGACGTCGAACTCAAACTGGACAAGTCCGCTTCAAAAGTGGCTCGGAGCGGATCCGAATTCTGGATCGTAAAACCGGAGTTAAGCGCGTCTGAGATTCGCGGCTTGCGCACCATTGTCTCCGGCAGTTACATCGGCGTCCGTCCCGGCAAAGGAAAGGAGCAAACCGAATTCCAGGGAGTGCCCGAACCCGTCGCCGTTGAACAACGGAATCGCGGCACGGAGTACCAACTTTTAAGCGCAAATCTCGGCAGCACCAAACCCGGCACACCAATCCTCTTTCGCGGCATTCAGGTGGGCGAAGTGGCCGATTATGCGCTCGGCCCCAAATCGCAGTTGATTCAACTCACGATCGATATCCGGAAGGAGTACGCGCCGCTTGTTCGATTGAACACGAAGTTCTGGAACGCGGGTGGAATCAACCTGGATGTCGGCCTGAACGGTTTGGACATCAGCGCCGAATCTTTCAAATCGTTGATCGGTGGAGCGATTGCCTTTAACACTCCCGACCAGCCCGGCGAAGTCGCACCCGGCGGAACCGCCTTTCGCCTCTACGAAAAACCCGCCGACGAATGGTTGAAGTGGCTCCCGGAAATTCCGCTCCAGTTGGATCATACCACCCACATTCCACGCCAGTCGGAAACAACGCATGCCTCAAAATAGAAAAACGGGAATCACGCCTGGCAAACGGTCGCACCCTCAAAGTCTGCGAATGTTTGCGAGCCTTTCTGTTTTGTTTCCACTTCTGCTGCTTACCGGCTGCGTCACGCATCACGTCGAGCCAACTCACGGAAATATCATCGATGAACGGGTCACTGTGGAACGGGTCCAAAACGAATTAAAACTAAATTCTGACTTCGATTTTTCCCACGTCCAGGTCCGTGCGGATCAGCATGCCGTTTACCTCAGCGGCACCGTCAATTCGCCCGAAGCCAAACAGCGCGCTCAGCAAATCACGCAATCCCTCCCGCGAGTAAAAACGCTGCGGAACGAAATCCGCGTGGTTGAAGAGTGAGAGGACGA
>JBQCGE010000419.1:0-14425 GCA_051955955.1 Verrucomicrobiota bacterium | reverse complement strand
CCTCGTCCGTTCCGGCAATCACCAGGAGCCAGTTCGAAAACTGTGTCTTCAAACCCTCTATTGCTTCCAGGAGCATCGGTAAGCCTTTGATCGGATGGATGCGCGAGAGGAACAGCAGGATGTATCGGTCCGACGGGAGTTGATGCTTCGCTAAAAAGTCTTCGCGACTTCCGGAAGCATTTAAAAGTTCGGGAGCAACGCCATTCGGCAGCAGCATGACTGGGTTACTCAACCCGAAAGCGCGAATGCTCGCGAGTTCCTTTTCGGACGTGGCATGCAGGCAATCCGCATTCTTCAGGTTTCGTTGCTCCCAAAGGCGAAGGGCGATGGCCTTCTTCATTCGCGAATGTTCCAGTGCGCCTTTCTCCAGTGTTCCGTGCGGGCTGACGACCAGCGGTTTCTTCAGTTTCCTTTGTCCCAGAGCGGCAAGTTGAGAATGCCAGAGCCAGATACCATGCTGATGTATGACGTCGAAACGCGCCCCGGTTTCTATTATTTCACGCGCAGCTTGCGGGCTGTAGTTGAACTTTCCTTGTAAACGCGCAGGGAAGGTCCTAACCGCTCCTTCAAGATGAACGCGTTTCGCAATCTCCTCGTTTCCTCCAGCATCTTCAAAACACCAGATTTCAGGCTCCGCTCCCAATTCTCGTTGATAACGCGCGAGGTTCAGCGGCACGAGACCCTGGCCGCCGGACGAAAGGCTAATCGATGGAACGAGGTGAAGGATTTTCATGCGGCGAGCAGCGCACTTTCCATAATTCGCCCGGCAGCGCGGTAATCAAATTTATCCATCGCGGTTTTTCGCGCTGCAAGCCCGAGCTGCTGGCGCAATTCGGAATCCTGGATCAATGCCTTTAGCGCACCACTCAAGTCCGAAGTGTCACCCGGTGTGCAAAGCCATCCGTTCTTACGATGCTCGAGGTAAAGCGGAATATCACCAACCCGGGTTGTCACAACCGGTTTCCCCATCGAAAGGTATTCCGTCATCTTGGTGGGCATCCCCGCTCGATTGATTAAATGGTCCACCTTCGGCACCACGAGTATATCCGCAGCGGACAATGCGGCGAGGACCTGGTCGGTCTGCAACCAGCCAGTGAGAATGACGCGATCCTCCAGTTTGAACTCTTTCACAAGTCCATCCACGTCATCATTGTCGCGACCTTCCAATGGCATGCCGCTGATCGAAAGTCGAAAATCAAGGCCTTCGTCCCTTAAACGAGCGGCGGCCTTGAGTAATCCCCCCACTCCATCAATGTTCCAGAAGCTTCCGAGATAAGCGATGAGGGCAGTCCGCCCATCGATTTTCCATTTCTCGCGGAATTCCGCTGCCTTGACGGCAGAATGCTGAAACTGATCCGAATCCACCAATGGAGGTAGAATCAGGTTAGGTGTTCTGGGAGATAATTTCTGGAGCCAATCCCGCAGATATTGGCTGATGGCGATATTTAAATTGGAATTTTTAGGGACAATTTTATCCGCGCTTTCCTGCCAGAGCACCCGGACTCGATCTCCGAGCGACGGAGTCGATGGCAAAACCCGGACGTCGCAATATTCTGCGGCTACTTTAACCCCCTTGCGGCGTGCGTAGAGGGTTATCGGCACCGCTTCGAACCCACAGTTATAAAGGAGGAGCCAGTCCAAATCGTTGCGAACAAGGGTGCGTATGAGTCGAAATGCCGCCATGCGCCCTTTGACACGGTTGGCGATGGAAGCCCAATTTCCATCAGGGAGGTTTAATCCCCAATGGACCTGCAAACCCTCAATGGTTTCATTCAATCCACCGTTGGAAAAGCGAAAGGGAACGACAATGTGGACTTCATGGCCGAGAGCCTTGAGCCCGCGCCCGAGCATCCGCACCCGCCGCACTTCTGCGGTTTGGCGTTCGAAATTTGTAAAAACAAGGATCGCGAGCTTCATTCGAAGAGTCGAAGGGAACGGGTCAGAAGGTTGGCTTCTGGCAATCGGGAGTGAAACATTTCATGATCTCGCAAATTCGACGAAATTCCTTGAACAACACGCAATCCGGTCTGGAGAGGTTTTCGGTTTTAGGTGGATTTTGCAAGCAGTTATCAAAACGAGAACTGGATTCGATGGATATAGGACGGTCTCAGCCGCACAATCGCCCTTAAGACAAGCCTCAGCCTGAGCCCTGAATCAGCGTCGAATCTAGTGGAACTTTCGCTGCGTTTAGCTAATTTGCCATCAAACGAATTCTTACGAAAGCGCAGGTTAAAAAAGTGTTAGTTGGAATCGCTGGCGGTTTTGTACTGCTGCTCGGCGTGGCCATGGTCGTACTGCCCGGACCCGCATGCCTGGTGATTCCGGCGGGCATCGCCATCCTTGCGACCGAATTTGAATGGGCTCATCGGCTGAAGGTTCGTTTTCATGAACGTTTTGAAAAGTGGCGTGCGAATTGCCACAAACGCAAGGAAGCCCGCGCCGCACGAAAACTGCCGCTTCGTTCCTGATCCGCTGAATCCTTTTCAGCACTTCGTCAAATCAGGCCAATCCAAAACCAGCGCATTCTTGACACACCCTGAGCGTTCCAGAACAGTTGCTGTTTTATGGCTGAACCGAAGCAAAACGAACGGATGGAAAAGATCGTCTCGCTCTGCAAACGCAGGGGCTTTATTTTCCAATCGTCCGAAATTTACGGCGGCATCAACGGTTTCTGGGACTACGGTCCGCTCGGCGCGGAACTGAAGCGCAACTTAAAGGATTACTGGTGGCGCTCAATGACCCAGCAGCGCGAGGATGTCGTCGGCCTCGACGCAACGATCATCATGCATCCGATGATTTGGAAGGCGTCCGGCCACGTCGAAACTTTCAGTGATCCGATGGTTGATTGTTTGCTGACGCAAAAACGTTTCCGAGCAGACCAGGTTGAGCCTCAAACGGGCACCGTTTATTTTTACTCCGGTGCAATGGATGCAACGGGCGGCAAACAAGTGACCGAAGAATATTCCGTCCTGATTACCGCCGGAAAGCACCCCGATTCAGCCCGGAAAGTCGCCAAGCAGTTTTACCAGGCCCGTGGCGTTAAGGATCCAAACCTGCTCGGCGAACGCACCGAACAGGTAACCCACTCCACCCGCTATAACCCGGAGAATGGCAGCCTTTTGACCGAACCACGCCCATTCAATTTGATGTTTAAAACGCATTATGGGCCAATCGAGAGCGAGGAAAACAAAGCTTACCTGCGTCCGGAAACTGCCCAGGCGATTTTTGTTCAGTTCAAGTCGGTGCTCGACAGCTCCCGTCAAAAGGTTCCTTTTGGCATTTGCCAGGTTGGAAAGGCATTTCGAAATGAAATTACCCCGCGCAATTTCATTTTCCGCTCGCGAGAGTTTGAGCAGATGGAATTGGAATTTTTCATTCCTCCTGATGAAGCGATTGTTGCGCTGACCGGTTCAGTGGCGACCCCGCAGGGGGAGGGGCATCCTGGCGATCCCCAGCCGAATTGGGGCTGGGAAATGTGGCACAAATACTGGGTGGAGGAACGTATCCGCTTTTACGAAAGCATTGGATTGCCTCGCGCCACCCTCAAAGAATATTGGCAAAAGCCGGATGAACTGGCCCATTACGCCAAGGCGACCGTGGATATTCTTTGCACTTTCCCATTTGGTGTTGAGGAACTCGAAGGTGTTGCTGCCCGTGGAGATTTCGATCTTTCGCAACACGAGAAATTCTCCGGCAAATCGATGGATTACTTTGATGAGCCAGTCCGCGAAGCCTGGAAAAAGCTCGACGAGAGCAAAAAGAAGGAATTGGAAACCGCGTTCCGCGCCCGGAAAATCGAAGCGCTGGCCAAGAAGGGAATTACCGGGGAATCTGCGGAACAGGAAGCGGATGACCTAACCAAAAAGTTTTTCGAGAAGCTCGCGAAAGGTCTTTATACCCCGCACGTGATTGAGCCGAGCGCCGGGGCAGATCGCCTGGCATTGGCTTTGATTTCCGGGGCTTATACTGAGGAAGAGGTCACTGACGAGAAGGGGAACAAGGAAACTCGCGTGGTGATGAAATTTCATCCACGGATCGCGCCAATTAAGGTGGGCGTGTTCCCGTTGCTGAAAAATCGCCCTGAATTGGTGGCCAAAGCCCGTGAAGTGCTCGACTTGCTCCGTCCCCACATGAGCGTTTTTTATGACGACACAGGCGCCATCGGCCGCCGCTACCGCCGCCAGGACGAGGCCGGCACGCCTTACGGCATCACTATTGACTTTGACACACTGGGAGAGAACAGTGCGCTCAAAGATACAGTGACTCTCCGTGATCGCGATTCAATGAAACAGGAACGTGTGCCCATCCAGGAGTTGCTCCCGCGTCTTTTATCGAAAATTCGATAAGGCCAAATGCACAACCCAGAATGCCTGCCCGCGCCCGTCGCGGTCTCGCCCGCAGAGCGCAGTGAAGCAAAGCCACAACGCGCACCAACGCTCTATTTAATTATTCTGACCAAGCTCGGAAAAGGGCTGCTGCTGCTCCTGGTTGCATTCGGCGTTTACAAACTTGCCGGGACCGATCTGCAGTTGCAGTTCCTGAACACGCTCAAGTTTGTAAACATTGATCCGGAACGAAAATTCTGGAGCAGCATCGGGACATGGCTTGAATCCGTAAACGCCAGCAATGTGCGCCTTTTTGCCACCGGCACTTTTCTTTACAGCCTCTTTTCGCTGGTGGAAGGAACAGGACTTCTTTTTCGGGTAACCTGGGCAGGTTGGCTCGCGATTGGCGAATCAGTATTTTTCATCCCAATCGAGATTTACGAATTACTTCAACATTTCTCCACCACAATTGCGATCATCCTCCTGGTGAATATTGGGATTGTTTACTATCTCTATACAAACCGCCAACGCCTCTTCCGACATCATCACTGACCCATGGGAGTCACGGCTTTCGGAACAGTACAATTCGGTTTGTATTTGTTCCCCGCGCGTTATTGTCCACGCCCCAGCAGTTAGCGGTTTTGGTAAATTCCTGGTCGTTAATCAAGACGAGGATGGGTTCCAACCCTGATTCAACTCCACAGGCGAGGACCGTTTCTTCAAGTTTTACTTTCCCATTGCGAACTTCCCCGACTTCAAAGGCGACATGTCCCTCGGGCTTTAACACTCGCGCCAATTCAAAGAAAACCGCCGTCATCTCGTCCCGCCACCTGTCGAGTTTGCCCGGCACGGTAAGTTTCACCCCTTCTGCATCCACCCCGATAAACCAGCAGCGCAGCCAATTATCAATCGCATATTGGACGACATCCAGGAACGGGGGAGAAGTGACGACGAGCGAGACTGATCCGGAAGGTATCAATGGCGTATTGTTTGCGGCGGAATTCGAAAGGATCGCACGTTTTCCAAGAGCGCACAAAGCGGAATGCCGCTCTTCGGAAATATCGCTGAGGAGATTTTTGCTTTTCTTTGCAATCAGCGCTTTCACGTTCCGGTAATCCGGGGTCTGATTCCGTTTTTGGTTGATGCGTTCCTGCGATTTAATTGAGACCGCCTGGTTTGGGGGTAAAGTGTATACTGAAAAAAAACCTTTCGAATGCCCGGTTAAGCGATTAATTGCGACCATTCGGATCCACTCATCCACAATGTCGAGCCCTGTGGCTTTCTGCTTTTGAAGAAACCAGTTTTTAAGATTTGTCAGTTCGCGGAGCGTATCGGCATGGTAAAAGACCAGCAGATCGTCCCAGGTCTCGACCGCATCGTTCCACGGTATTGAATCGAGTCGCGCTCGGACTTCGCTCAAGAGTGGAGGTCCCAGCCGAGGGCGAATCAAGGCGAGACTTAATGGATTAATATCATTTCCCGCCGGTTGGCGACCGAGCAATGCCGCTTCGAGCAGCGTTGTGCCCCTCCCCATGAAAGGATCGTATACCCTCTCGCCGGGAGAGGTCAGGTGCTCGATGAAAAAGCGGGGGAGTTGCGGCTTGAAGCAGGCTCGGTATGAAACTTCGTGCAGGTTATCCGCGGCGCGCTGGCTAGCGGTCCAAAATTCATTGATGTAGGCGGTGGTTGAGCCTGCCACTCCACCAATGGTTGTGTAAGAAACAAGTTCTGTTTGGGTGGGAGTGCCGAACTCATTAAACGTGCTGAGTGTCTTCTCAAAATCCAAAGCTGATGACGATTTGCGCGGCAAGGGTGGTGCGGAAAGCTGGTCCTCTAGTTGCAGTTCAAACTGTTTCAAAACGGGGAGACAAGACTGTTATGATTGCGCCGGACGAGGGCGAAACTTACCCTTTGTTTTTTTCCATGCTTTCAGGTTTTTTCTCCAGTTTCGGATCTTTCTTCCGCTTTAAAACGGGGGGACCAGGCAGCGGCTGCGGAGCCCGCAATTTTTTGTAAATCCATCCTTCCAGCGGTCGAAGTGGCCTGAGCCATTTGTAAAAGGGCGAATAGACAAGACGCAAACGAATGACCGAGAGCAGAATTCCAAACGCACCCTTGTTCAGGCGAATGGTCGAGCCCATCTGATCGGTCCAGGTGGTGGGCACTTCAAGTATGGTGAATCCGTGCCGTTTTAAGGAGTAGAGCAGGTTGATATCAAAGGAAACATCCGCAATTCGCAACGCGGAGTGAACCGCTTCCACTGCGGCCCGACGCATCACCTTGGCTCCGCACTGCGTATCCTTGATATGCATTTGGAAAAGCGCTTCCACGAGGATATGGAAACAGCGGCTGAAAATTCGGCGCTTTAAACTTTGCACCTGGTGCAAAACCGCCCCGGGCAGCCAACGTGAGCCGATCACGCAATCGACCTCATCGCAATGATTCACCAAATCGAGGAAAGCCTCTGGCGAAGTCGCGCCATCTGCATCCACATAGCCAATCAAGTCGGACCTGCTCGCGAGTTTCAACCCTTCGATCAATGCGCCCCCCTTGCCAATCGGGTTCGTGTATTCCAGCCAACTGATCCGCGGATATTGTGCAGCGGAAGCCTCAACTACGCCCAGGGTGTTATCGCGGCAACCATTCAACACAACCACAATTTCCCAGGAACCATTGTAGTGCTGCCGGAAATATTCCCCATAAGCAGCAAGCACCGGCCCAATGCGCTTTTCCTCATTGTAGGCAGGAATAAGCAGCAGCAAGCTGGGCTGTTGTTTCATGGTCACCGGGTCTGCTTACCATGAGTTCGGACAAAATCAAGCAAAGCACAGGGAGTGCAGACGCAAGCTGCAGATGAATAAAAAAGCCCTGTTTGGCAACAGTTGCTCGAGCCGGCTCGGACCTTTCAACAAAGGCACTTACTTCTCAATCGGTTTCCCCGCTTTCTTCCACGCGCGGAAGCCGCCTTCGAGATTGTAGAGGTGCTTGAAATTCATTTTCTCCATCTGCTCGCAGGCGGAGGTGCTTCGCCCACCGGAAGCACAGTGAACCAGGTAGGTCTTGTTTTTATCCAGCTTGCCCAACTCTTTTTCAAAATCGGGAGAATAGATATCGAGCAAAATCGCGCCGGGGATGTGTCCCGAATCATATTCCTTTTTGGTGCGCACATCGAGTACCACGTTCGTTTTGCTTTGGCGCAGTTTATCGAATTGCGCGGGATCGACATCCTTGAACGTCTTTGCGGTGGCACTGTCCGATTTTTCCTGGGTCGGCTTTTCCCCGGGCGCGTCAGCAGCGCGGAGTGTGCCTGACCAAAGGGAAATTGTGAGTAGGGCAATTGTTAGAGTTTTCATGACTTTAGTCTTAACCTAACCCGAATTTAATCACCGAGAAGCTTTTTTAATGCGTCACGGGCGGATTGTTCACGAGGGTTCGCTGCCCCAGCGGTATACTCCCGGCGCGCCATTTCAAACCATTCGCAATAATTCGCCATATGCTTTTCCATCACCGGTTCAGCGCGCCGATCCCTGCATTGATGCGCCACCTTTGGATCGTAGTGCGTGCAATTCAGGCAGACTTTCAAATCCGCGCCACACTTATGGCACGATTCAGAACGGCCTGGCTGTCCGGGCAAGGTGAATTCCCAGCCGCATTTGTGGCAATGTCGAGTGAGCATTTTCTTAAATTTACCTGGAAAGCAAATGCGCTCAAACGGTTTTATCCTCATGCCAAATTCGTGAACTCGACCTGTCCATCATTGCGGGCGTGTGCTGATCTCACTCTCTTTTCCGCTTTGCGAGGAGCGCTGCCCTGAGCGAAGCTATTCGCATGTCGGGATTAATCGCCATTGTCGGGAGGCCGAACGTTGGGAAGAGCGCGTTGTTCAATCGCATCGTGGGGAAGCGCATTGCCATCGTTCATGACCAACCAGGGGTGACGCGCGATCGCGTCAGCGCGGAAGCGGAATGGCGCGGGCGGAAATTTACCCTCATCGACACGGGTGGAATCGGCCTCAGCCGGGGTGAAAAGGCCACTGACATCATTACACAGGCTGCCATTGAGCAGGTCGAAATCGCAATTGAAGCAGCCGATGTCATTATTTTGACCGTAAACGCCCAGGAAGGTGTATTGCCGCTGGATCGTGAAGTCGCAAATCGACTTCGGATTGCGGGTAAGAAAATTATCGTGGCCGCGAACAAGGTGGATAACCAAAGGCTTGAGCCCGCTGCGGCGGAATTTTCAGAGCTGGGCTTCGACCGAATCTTTCCTGTATCAGCGATCCATGGTGATGGCATCCCCTCCTTGATCAACGAAGCCATTGCACAACTCCCGCCCCAGACTGAGGAATCGGCGGAAACGCAGGAATTACCGGATGCATTAAAAATTGCAATCGTCGGCCGACCCAACTTCGGCAAATCGAGCATCATTAACGCGCTGACACAATCCGAGCGGGTCGTCGTCAGCCCTATTCCCGGGACGACTCGCGATGCAATTGATGTTCCCTTCAGCGTGGAAACAGAAGGTGCCAGACAGCATTATGTTCTGATCGATACGGCAGGAGTTCGGCAGGAAAGACGAATTGATGATTCGGTTGAATTCTACAGCGTCAAGCGGACGGACGAATCGATCGCACGGGCTGACATCGTCATCTTCGTAATGGATGCGGAAAACGGAATCACGATGCAGGATAAAAAAATCGGCGGCAAAATCGTCGAGGAAAACAAGGCCTGTATCGTGGTGATCAACAAGTGGGATCTCGTCGATGCGGAGGTGTTGGAGGCACGGAAGAAGGAAATTGCGCGGCGCGAAAACAGCGAGCACGGGCCCAGGCAGATGACCACCTTGTCCGAATTTGCCGAATGGGTGCAGGAGCATCTTTTCTTCCTCGATTATGCGCCAGTAATTTTTACCTCTGCAAAATCCGGTTTTCATTTGGACCGATTGCTTGAAGCAATCCGATACGTTTCGGATCAATTGAAACAGAAGGTTCCAACCGCGATCCTGAACAAAACATTTCAGGATGCGATTGAACATCGCCAGCCGATCAGCGCTGTTGGCCACCGGTTAAAATTCTTTTACGCCACCCAGGTGAAACAAGCGCCGCCGACTTTTCTTTTGTTTGTGAACCGGGATGAACTCTTTTCGCCGAATTACAGTAAATATCTCGCGGGGCGTTTGCGTGAGGCGTTTGGATATGAAGGTTGCCCCATTCGGCTCGTGCCCAAGCCGCGCCCCAAGACAATTGAGCCGGTCCGAAAACGGCAAATCGCCGCGCGAAAGCGTCGCGACACGGAAAGCGGATTTTCTCCCAAAGGGCCGAAGAGACGTTCACCGAATCGAATTCGCAAGGGACAACGCGCAAAAAATCCATCTTCCCGAAGGTAAGTCTCCTCATTATGATTTAGGCATCTTTCGCAGTTCGGGATTGACCGCTCAAAAGTTCAAATGCCGGATTCCAGCAATAAAAAAGAATACTTGGTTGGCGTCGATTTTGGCGGCACGAAAATTCTCGCCGGAGTTTTCACCCAACAATACAAATGCCTGGGCCGTTCCAAAAGCAGCACCAAGGCAGACCGCGGGCCCGCGGCGGTGATCGAACGAATCGCGCGAACCATTCAGGATGTGGTCGACGAATGCGACCTCCAGATGGATCAGGTGCGCGGGATTGGTATTGGAGCTCCAGGGGCAGTGGACTTCGAATCGGGGCGAGTTATTTTCGCTCCAAACCTGACGGGGTGGCAGGACATCCCGCTCAAAAAATCACTCGAAAAAACCCTCAATATTCCCGTACATCTCGAAAATGACGGGAACATTTGCACGCTCGGGGTTCATCATGTGGAACTTGGCGGAAAACCGAAACACATGGTCGGCCTTTTTATCGGCACGGGCATTGGCGCCGGGTTGATTATTGATGGACGTCCTTTCTCCGGGTTTAACAAAACCGCCGGTGAAATCGGGCATATGGTCCTCGAAGTTGGCGGGCCGAAATGCGGCTGCGGCAATCGTGGATGCTTCGAAGCGCTCGCCAGCCGCCAGGCAATTTTCAAAAAAATTCAGGCCCAGGTGAAGGAAGGGCAAAAAACCGTCCTTGTGGATATGCTCGGGACGGAACTCTCCGACATGCGGAGTGGCGATCTTCGAAAAGCCCTTCGTCGAGGGGATCACCTCGTCGAAAAAGTCGTTGAAGAAGCAGCCGAGTATATCGGCATCGGCATTGCCAATCTCATTAATATTTTAAGTCCGGAGGTGATCGTGCTCGGAGGAGGGGTGATCGATGCTCTCGAAGATGAGATGATGGCGATCATTGTCGAAACCGCTCACGATTACGCTTTGCAGGGAACTGACAAAGGCGTGGAAATACTTGCTTCAAAATTGGGCGACGATGCCGGAATCGTTGGTGGCGCTGTTCTCGCCCGGCGTGAAACGAAATAGTATGTCCAGGGAAACTCGCGCCGTCATTGATGTCGGTACCAATTCCGTAAAACTGCTGGTCGCAACAGTGCATGAAGGGGTGATCTGTCCAATCATTGAGGACAGCAAGCAAACGCGCCTGGGCAAAGGTTTTTTCCAGACAAGACAATTGCAACCCGAAGCGATTGCACAAACTGCCGAAGCGGTGCAAGCCTTCGCGGCTACTGCTCGCGAATGGGACGTTTCGCGCCTCGCTATGATTGCTACCAGCGCTGCTCGCGATGCGATTAACGCCAGTGAACTGGTGCAGGCGCTGGACGTGGCCGCGAATGCAAAGCTTGCGATTATCTCCGGTGAGCAGGAAGCGGATTGGGCATTCAAAGGTGTTTGCACCGACCCAGCCATGCACAATCAGAATCTCCTCGTGCTCGACCTCGGTGGCGGCAGCACCGAATTCATTCTCGGCCGGAATGGCTCGCCCGCTTTCGCCCGCAGTTTTCATCTTGGAACAGTGCGGCTGCTTGAATCACTCTCCATCTCTGATCCTCCCACTCCCGAACAGAAATCTTTGTGCGCAGAGCGCCTGGTTAGTTTCCTTTCTTCGGAGGTTGAACCCTGGCTTTCTCCAATTCGCTCGCAATTTCAAAATCTGCAATTAATCGCGACGGGCGGCACTCCGGCGATTCTTGCCCGGATGCAACTTGGCCTTCGCCGGTACGATCGTGAATTGATCGAACAAACCGCGATTCCACTCAGCGAGCTAAGCGAACTGAATTCCCGACTCTGGAACCTTCCGTTGGAAGAACGCAAACTCATTCCGGGCCTCCCGGGCAACCGCGCTGATGTAATTCTGACCGGCGCGAGCATCTTCGAGCAGATCATGCGCCGTTTCTCGTTCGATACTTTGCGCGTCAGCACTCGAGGTTTGCGCTTTGCCGCGCTCTTGCATTAAATCGGGGCGCATGCGCAAGGGGTTCACGCTTATTGAGCTATTGGTTGTGATCGCGATCATCGCAATTCTTGCGGGCCTTCTTTTACCCACCATTGCAAAGGCAAAAGCGAAAACAAAAGATTTGCAGTGCATGAGCAACTTGAAGCAGTGGGGACTCGCCTTGCATCAATACATCACGGACAATGATGATTACATGCCGCCCGAAGGAACTGGCACTTCACTGAATCCCAATACCGGCTGGTACGTAGTCCTGCCCAAGGCACTCAACCCAAACAAAAATTATTTCGAAATGGCGTGGCGGACCAATGCCGCAGCCCCGCTCGACAACTGGATTTGGATCTGCCCGTCCAATACCAATCGTAGCAACGGCAACAACCTCTTTCATTATTGCTTAAACGAGCACATCGACGAAACGGGCGATGCGGATCATCCCGTGCGCTTCTCCTCTCTCCGGCGTACTTCTGATTTGGTCTGGCTTTTCGATAACGGCAAACGTGCCGCTCGCGCGCAGCAAAATAACGTGCATACCAACCTCCATAACAAGGGCGCGAATTTTTCTTTCGTGGATGGGCATGTCGCCCATTTCAGGAACACCGATTATTGGGACTTCTCGAAAAAGAAAGGACGCACCAACAACCCGTCACTGCTTTGGAATCCCTGGATCGAGAACGCGCCTTAATTCAGGCTTCGTTCTTCGAGATCTGTTCCGTCCTCTGCGCAATAAGGCCCCTCTCGGGCAATATTCCCCAAAACGTTCGGCCATTCTCAAGTTCAGGATTTCCCAATTCTGAATATTGAGGTTGATGGAGAGCCACTTGCACGAAGTCGGCTGCACCAGTGAAGTGGCTGCGTCCCTGCTTGATGCTCTGTGCGAGTTATTGCTAACGCAAAACAAGAAAAGAGGTGTCATGAAATGTAACTTCAAATGGGCAGCACTGCTCTGTGCCTGCCTATTAACCGCGAACGCGGATACAAACAGTAAACGTAAAGAGTTTGAAGATTCACTACGAAATATTCCCCTCCCTGAATTGCCAGCTCAGGCTGCCAAATGGGTGAAAAGCGCAGCTCCTAATGAGAGAAGGGAAAATGCTCTTTTGGCGGTAGAAACCATCTTGAAACAGCATCCAGCCGCGGCAACCACCGTTGTCTCAGCAATTTCGAGAGTTGCCCCGGAAACTTCGGCAGATGTAGCAGCTACTGCCGCGCGGCTCTCTCCGGCCAACGCCCAGTACATCCAACTCGCGGCGGAAACCGGAGCGCCTTCAAGGCAGGCTGAAATCAGTCAGGCGATGCGTCGTCTCGAGTCCTCTCGAGGAAATATCACCACGTCTGCTGGTGATATTCAGGGAAAGAATGGAGTAGGCCATGGCCCCCCCGAAAATCCTGGCAAAGGCAAGGGCTTGATTGATGTCCGAAATGGCCGGATCGATCCTGATGATACTCTGCCGAACGGGAAGCCTCGCCATTTTCCACCTACTCCCCCACATCGGCCAGTGACGCCTCCCAGGCCAGTTCACTATAGTCACCCAGGCGAAAATGGGGACGGAGGTCATGGGACAGGCAACGGACATGGGAACGGGAATGGTAATGGAAATGGCCAGGGGTCCGGCCATGGAGTTGGCAACTCCAACGATTAAGCTTTCACTCCTTCCATAGCACTAATCAGAGCCCCCGAGGTCGGGGGCTTTTTATTTCCCCGACCCGTTGTTCGCAGGCGCGGCAATGGTTGGTGGCAAACTCGCCGGAGCATTGGTGGATGCTCCGAAGCTGGCCGGAATTTGCAATCGGGTGCGCAACTGTGCTTCGAGCACGGGATCGAGGCCATATTCAGGACTCAATACCATTTTCAATTGCTCGTCCCGGATCAGCCTAAGCGGGGGCAATCCCACCCGAACTTTATTTTTCTCGGTCGTGCCGATCGAAGCCATGTAACGCGACCAGAGCTTCGCAGCCCAAAGTTCGTTATTCTGCGCGACATCTTCTTCACCGATTGCATAAGCCTGGAATGCCCGTTCATACGCACCCATGATGGCGGACTTCACCCGGTTCGGATCCGTTTCACCCACATCTGTCGCGACTCTGGAAAATGCATAATCATCGAGATTGCGAAGTTCTGGCGAGACGGCGTTTGGGTACTGCTTGAGCAAATATTGAAACCATTCACCAGCGGCGGCTTTCCGGTTATTCTCGTAGAGCAGGTAAACCGCCATCCCGAGAAAATTCTTGTGCGCGTTCAAAATGTTATCGCGCATGTTTGGCTCCAGTTCCGCTTGCTCCAGATACGCGTCATTGGCAACTTTGATAATATCGAGGTTTGGACCGTAAACGAATTCAGTTCCACTTCCCCGGTAAATTAGCCGTCCGCGCATGAACGCCATTTGCAGCGACTGAAAAATCACGCGGCGTAATTGGACAAAGTCTTCCTTTCGAAGTTCCTGGTTTTTCGTCAGCTCCAGCCCCAGCGAAGCCCAGTAGATCGCCGATGCTTCAGGCAAATGCCATTCGAGCGGACCGTAGCGTTCATCCACGGTTTTCATCCACTTCGGATCCATCTTGTATTTCTCCCGAAGCAATTTGACCCGCTCTTTCGCTTCCGGCGTCGTTGGATTAAGCAGCTCGTTCCAGTTAATCGCCTTGGGTCCGATGACCGAATCCATTTCATGAGCCCACATCGCCTTGTAATATTGATGGGCGTCATCCAGGTAGTGACCGAGCTTATGCTGGAAGTGCCAGGCCA
>JBQCGE010000418.1:0-2824 GCA_051955955.1 Verrucomicrobiota bacterium | reverse complement strand
TCAAACGTAAGCCTCTGGCACTTGCCAGCCTCTTACATTTGGGCCGAATCAATCACTGATCCTCTCCGCCTCCGGGCAATCACGCCCTTTCTGCGGCTAACCGAATAACGCCGTATGAAACTGAACGCATTCGAGTCTCTCTCACTCGCCGACCAGCGCTACATCATCGCCCTCTGCCAAAACAATACCTACTCCGACGTCGTCGCCATTCTCGCCCGGCCCAAACCCGAAGGACTCGCCTTCCACACCACCGTTGAAGCCCTCTGCCGTTTCTATACCGACTTCAACCCACTGGCCATCGAAGCCAGGCTCGCTGAACAACTCGGTAAAACCCTTCGTATCCAGCGCCAGGCCACCCCCGGCGCAGCCCTCACCGGCATCCTTGCCGTCATCGAAAACCAGGTGCTGCTCCAACTCAACCGCGGCACCGCCCCACTCGACCTTGAACCCACCATCAAACTCATGATCCGCGTTCACCGCGCCTACATCGCCGAAGAAACCCTCTACCGGAAATGCAAACACTGGGAACACAAAACCGACTACTTCAACCACGAAGAACTGATTGAACAACTCGCCGACCAACCCGACTTCACACCCATCGCGGCGTCTGACTCCACTCCGTCCACTTCGTCCACCGACTCCATCCCATGCACCGAACCCACTACCCCCTCCAACATCGAGCCTTTCCCTGTCCCCACTCACGAACCCCATTCCACTTCATTCCGGAATGACCCCTCAAAAACCCCTGATATTCCACAGATTCCACCAAAAAATAAATCCATCACCATGCAACGCATGATCGAAAAAGTAACCCACTACATCAACACCCACCCCGACCACCCACTCCACCCCTCCAACAAAAAGCAGTAGTGGAGAACGAGCACCAGGGACTTTATTGAGTTACCGAACTAACTCTGCACAAAATTTGCTTTCACTGCTCCAACTTTCGTTTACATGATTAGCATCCAAACTAATAGTTGGATCAGGAGGAGTTAAAATGAAAATACTCACAGCTATCGTGGTCGGTTTGACAACATGCACTTCCCATTTGGACGCCCAGCCATTCACTGGAGCGGATCGATTTGATGATATCGAGCAAAATGCGGAACTCTGGAAACCAGCAGTTCTCGTCGGTAATGCAAACTTGATCCAATCGAGCGGGAAGATCTCGTTCACCGTTGCTGGTGGTCCAGCGATTGTTTCCGATGATCTTGGCATTTGGGATTGGAACGGAAAAGCCTCCGCCACAAACGACTGGTCCATGCAAATGGATTTGCATGTGCCTCTCCCGATAAGTCCATTAACAAGCGTCGAAGGCAAACCGCAGCGTTACGGGTTCGGCCTCGCTGTAACTAAAACCGGGACCGAACCGGTGCAGGCTTTCATGACGAGTGCCGTAGTCGCCAGGGTCCTAAATGCAACTGAATCATCCCACGAATTTCTTTCTGAGTTCGTCGATGGCGCCTCGGGCACCTACAATGTTTTAACCGTCCCGAATGGCACACCGTTCACCTCGGTTCGAATTCGTTGGGACGCAAATTCTCAAACCCTTTTCGCGGAATACGATCCCGACGGCCCGGTAAACGGGTATGAGTGTACCGTGCTACAGTAAGTCCCATCAAATGTTTGGGGCATGACGGATTCAGATAGCTTTTCAGTTTTTATCGACGGGTTTTCGTACGGCCTGACAATCACTGAAGGTCACGAACTGAATGGCGATAATTTCGTTGCCACGGTAGGAAACGAGACCCCGCCAATTCAGCCAAAACTACGTCTCGCGACAGAGCTCGTGTGGAACTCGCCGCTGAACAAGCTTCAGCAAATCCAATCCTCAACCGATCTTATGACCTGGACCAACATAGGCCTGCCCACCATCGGCAACGGACAAATGACGAACGCCTTTCAGCCAGGGCCATTAACCAGCAACAAATTTTTCCGGGTCATTACCCAGTAGATCATGAGTATGCCAGGGGGATTATTGGGGGGAATGGATATTCCCTTCATGTTCCTCTGTCGGCGGATAAGTAATTGTCTCTCCTTCAGCATGCGCGAAGGAGGTCAGCTTGTGCGGTTTCGGTTTCGCGGTGGAGATGATCTCCAGCACTTCTATTCCGCGAACGAGGAGCGCGTCTCCAATTAATGAGCGATGGCATCTCCAGGGCACTGCCTCGGCGCACATGATCGCGATTTGGTGGTGGGTGGCCAAATCAATCAAATCGTTAATCGCTTTTTGAAATTCTGCGGTTTGCATGTAATCCGCGTAGCCTCGGAATGATTCGTTTCGCCAGCCAGTATTCGGCGAATCTGCGCGCGTCCGGCGCAATCCACCGAGTTCGGCCATGTGCCTGTATTCTATTCCAACGGCCGCCAGGGATTCGGGCAGCGCTTCAATATTGAATTGCGGATTCCGGCGCGAGCGGGGAATTGTTCGCACATCGACCAGGAAATTAACCTCATTCAATTTGAGAAGAGAGATGAACTCCTCGATCGGATGCGTGGAGTGGCCGATTGTGAAAACGACAATTTGCTTCGCCTCCAAAGAGTTTGCTCCGGCAGGGACCACCTTCGTTGCGACTGCTTTATTTCTGGGGAGTTTTGAATTCGTTTTCAATCTCCCTTGTATATTTCCCCTGGAGCGCAAGGCTGTTGCAACGGGCACGATGGTGTAAAGCTCGTTGGGCAAGCGTAATATTTTCGAGCGTGCCGTTCCATGCGGCGAGTGCCGGAGCCTGCAAAGCCCGGCCAAAGGAAAATGAAATTTTCCAGGGCAAATCGGGAATTTGGCAAACCGCGTTCAACCGCTCAGTTGCCTCCACATCTCCCT
>JBQCGE010000417.1:0-2859 GCA_051955955.1 Verrucomicrobiota bacterium | reverse complement strand
GAAGTGATCCAGCACGCGGGTGTGACGGTCGGAGCGGGAGAGGGGACGATTCACCCATACCACCGCTGGCGCTTGCAACGGCAGGATCAGGTGCCCGAGGCGTGTATTTCGGGCGATTGTCGCGTTTTGACCGGTGCGTGTATGCTGCTCCGCAAGGCCGCGCTCGACGAAGTGGGTGTATTCGACGAGGCATATATTAATGGCTGCGAGGATGTGGATCTTTGCTTCCGTTTGACTCAGGCTGGATTTGGCCTTCGCTACTGTGCGTCCAGTCGAGTGATTCATCATGAATCGATGACGGCAGGGCGCAGGGTTCATGACTTTGCCAATTTTCACCGGTTGAATGAGCGTTGGAAAACGATCATCACTCCGGAAGAATCGATCGAATCCACGCGCGCACATTTGCTCGAAATGCAATGTCGGGAACGGTTGGTGACGGAACCGGAAAATCCGATTGCCCTTGGGGAACTTGTTAAATTTTGTAAGGCGAGGTCCGATTTTGATCAGGCTGGCCAATGGCAAAAGAAGCTTTTGGAAGTGACCTCGGGAGGACACGTCATTCCGATTTCTGTTTCGATTGTTATTCCCGTCCTGAACAAATTGGATCTCACGCGAGGGTGCCTTGCTGCGCTCGACCGCTCTGGTGGACTAACCGCACATGAAATTATCGTGGTAGATAATGGCTCAACAGATGGGACGGCGGAATTTCTGAGCGGGCTTGAAAACAAGGGGAAAATTCGGGTTATCCAAAACTCGAGCAATCTTGGATTTTCACGTGCCTGCAACCAGGGCGCACAAATCGCAAAAGGCAAATTCGTCCTGTTTTTGAATAACGACACCGTTGTCGTTCCGGGCTGGCTGGATGCAATGGTGGTCGCGGCACATCGAACTGAAGTTGGCGTGGTTGGCGCAAAACTTCTCTACGAAAACAATACCATTCAACATGCCGGAATTGGATGGGTGAACGGATTGCCGGATCATCCATGCCGGCATATCTCTTCGCTCGCGCCGGAAGTCAATGTGTTCCGCGAACTCGACATGGTGACGGGCGCTTGTTTGCTGATCGATCATGCTCTGTTCATTCAGTTGGGCGGTTTCGACGAGATTTACCGCAACGGAGTGGAAGACATCGACCTCTGTCTCCGGGTGCGTACAGCAGGGCGCAAAGTCGTTTATGAACCAAACGCCGTGGTCTATCACTTGGAAGGGCAGAGTGCCGGTCGTTTTGATCATGTCACCGAAAATTTAAACACTTTCTTCGAACGTTGGGGCAAGCGTTTCGACGCGGATAAAAACCTGATCGTGCCACAACCTCCCGAAACCGTTCGGGCTGGTTTGGGGCTGTTCGCAGGAGGCGAAAACGGTGCGCCGAAAGGAGAGAATGGCCAGGCGACATCAATCACTGTTTCATGGGAAGGATCGTTCCTCGATTACGGCAGTCTCTCCCATGTAAACCGAGAGTTCTGCGCGCAATTGCAAGGGCAGGATGGGATCGCCTTGCACCTGGTGAATACAGTGTCCGGAGCGCCAGCGGAAGGGTTAAGGTCGTTCGAGCACAAACTTTCGAGTGATTCACCCGAGAATGTGGGGATCACGGTAAGGCATGCCTGGCCACCCAACTGGAAGCGTCCTGCCTCGGGCAAGCTGGTTGTGATCCAAATGTGGGAATTTGGTTCGCTACCCGAGAGTTGGGTAAAACAAGCGAAAGACGTGGATGAATTTTGGGTGCCTTCCCGCTTTGTCGAAAAAACTTACCTGGACTCCGGCATTCCAGAATCGAAAGTGAAGCTCGTGCCCCTCGGCATAAACGAGGAGATGTTTCATCCAGAGGTTTCGCCACGATCGCTTACGACCCGGAAGAAATTTAAATTCCTTTTCGTTGGTGGGACGATTCTTCGAAAAGGACCGGACCTCTTGCTGAAGGCCTACCTGAAAAGCTTTACCGCGGCAGATGATGTTTGCCTGGTGATAAAGGATTTTGGCGGGCAATCGGCTTATAAAGGACAAACCTTTGCCGAGCAGATTCGTGAGGCCCAGGCCCAGCCGAACGCTCCGGAGATTCTTTATTTGGATGAAGAACTTGCTCCTGAAGAAATTCCGGGTCTTTATGCCGCTTGTGACTGCCTGGTGCATCCGTACCGAGGAGAAGGATTTGGTCTGCCGGTTTTGGAGGCGATGGCGTGCGGACTCCCGGTGCTGGTCACTAGCGGGGGATCGACGGACGACTTCGCTAACCGGGGAATCGCTTATCGAGTGCCCTCAGCACAGCGGAATCTGGGCCGACAAATTGGAGAATTTACACTCGTCTCGGACGGTTGGTTTTTGGAGCCGAATGTGACGGCCCTGGCCGAACAAATGAAGTGGATGGCGGCGAATATCGCCGAAGCACTCGAGGTTGGAACCCGAGCAAGCAAGGAGGTTCGCGCGAATTGGACCTGGAAGAAAGCAGGTGAATTTGCAGTGAAACGATTGCTGGCGCTCGCCGCAGATCCTTCCACTCAAACGCATTCAAGAAAGGGAATTTCGCCGTCGAATTTGCAGTCGAGTTGCGCGCATATCGGCAACCTGGCTAAAGCCCGAGAACTTTTCGGGCATAAGAATCACGAGGAGGCGTGGAGGTCAGCGTTGGAGGCCATTGCGGTGCGTCCGTTTCATCCAGAGGCGTTCATGCTGCTGGCCGAGATTGCCGCCGCCGTTCGTGGCGGAAAGATAGCCCGAGAATGTGCCCAACGTGCCCGGGGACTGACGCCGGGCTGGAATGTTCCAAAGAAATTCCTGCAACAATCGTTGAATTCGAATGCTGCGCCGGAATGGCTGACGCTACCCGAAATGGCAGAAGCGAAAGCATCTTCTCCACGA
>JBQCGE010000416.1:0-6171 GCA_051955955.1 Verrucomicrobiota bacterium | reverse complement strand
GCTGGCCTCACCAGCTTTATATTCGCGAGGCACGGCGGATGATTGCCGATTACGTGATGACGGAGCTGAATTGTCGAAATTCCATTGAAGTGCCGGATGCAATTGGACTCGCGGCCTACACAATGGATTCTCATAATTGCCAGCGTGTGATTAAGGATGGCAAGGCGGAGAATGAGGGTGACGTTCAGGTGGGCGGATTTCCTCCCTACCCAATAGCATACCGTTCCATCGTTCCGAAGCAGTCAGAAGCCGAAAATCTTTTCGTGCCCGTGTGCCTTTCCGCATCGCACATTGCCTACGGCTCCATCCGCATGGAACCGGTGTTTATGGTCCTCGGTCATTCGTCCGCAACTGCTGCGGTGCAGGCCATCAACGACAATGTTCCCGTGCAACAGGTAAACATTGAAAAATTGAAAGAAAGCTTGCGCCAGCAAAAGCAAATCCTCCACTGGCAGGGCAAGTAGCTTTTTCTTCGTCACGGGGAGCATTGAATTAACAATGCTCCTCCCCCGAGTTCAAAACCTCACTTCAAGCTGGCGAGATACTCGGTCAAATCCCGCAACTCAAAGGGCGTGAGCATTCTCCCCAAGCCTTCTGGCATGGCAGAAAGTGTCCGCTGGCGTGATTTGATTTCTGCTGTTTTCACCTCAACCAAACCATCCTCTGGCGATTCGATGGTCAGCGCCCCGGCACTCTCTTTTTTGACCAACCCCGCAACGCTCGTTCCGTCGTTCTTTGCAATCACAACCTGCTCGAAGCCTTTTGCGATGGCTTTGTTGGGGAACTCCACCGCTTCCAACAAGTATTCACGTGTCTGACGCGAGCCAATGCCGGCCAAATCAGGGCCCACAGTTCCACCTGCGCCGTTTAGGGCGTGGCAACGGAGGCAGCTTACGTCAGCCCGGTCATGGAAAATCCGGCTTCCGCGCTCCACGTTCCCGCCTGCGAGCAGGGCCGCATTGCGGTTTGATTCGAGCGCGGAGCTGAGCGCTTGCACTGCGGGGTTCTTGCTCGCTTTTAAACCTTCGAGCAGTTCCAGGCTAAGCTCTTTCGGGAAAGTGCCGCCACGCATTGCAGAGGCAAGATCCTCGAAAAGCTTGTCCACGTTGCTGCCATTGCAATTGTAAAGGGACCTCAACGCTGCCTTTTTAACCGAAATGTCAGCATCGTTCCGAGCCAGTTGTACCAGTTTTTCGATACTGTCCTGTTGCGGGTTTTCCGCGGCAAGAGTGCAGGCCAGCGCGCGGATGGAGGCTTCTTTTGAACTGAGCGCTTTTTGAATCATCTCGCCGCCTGCTTCTTTTTCGAGCGAAGCGATGGAACGGAGCGCCTGGATGCGAACGGATGCGGGATTTTTTTCATTCTGAAAAATTCCGGCGAGAATGGTTGGGTCCACTTTGCAGCCGAGTCTTTCCACGCCCGCGAGCAAGGCGCTTAAAATCGTTTCGGAGTTTTCTGTCGCGATTCCGGCGAATTTCTCGGTCAAAGCATTACGCGCATCGTCGGCTTTGCGTTCCGGGATGGGACGCCAAAGGCCTACGACCCGATCCACCTCGTCCGGCTTCTTCCAATCCGCAAGCATTTCGAGCGCTTCAGCACGGAGGTTTTCAGGATATTCTTTATGGGCCGCAAATTCTGCCAACCGTTGGGCCGCCTCCAAACCGCCGATTCGGAAATTAGCATTTAAAACACGCCAGAGAACAGGCTTGGGCGTTTGGGCATCTACCGCAAAAACCGCCAGCTTTGGAAATGCTTCGGAGATCGGTTGATCGTTTATTGCTCGTGCCGTTTCAACCGTGAGCTTTTCATCCGTCAAAAATTGGGTAACGGCAGCGTTGGTGTTTCGGCGCATAGCCAGGAGCGCGATGCGGCGACCTGCGAGTTCGTTGTCATTTGCCAGGCTCGTGAGAAGGTTCTCGTCACCCATGCGGCTGACCGCGAGAATGACTGGATGTTGGAGAAAGGCATCTTCCGGGCTGGCCTTTGCCATCTCAATCATCTTCGGCAAAGCATTCTTCGTCGCAAGTTTCTCGAGCGCTTCGGCGGCAAAAAAACGGACGCGCGGGCTGGAATCATTCAGCAACGGTTCGAGTTGGTGAGCGGCGTTCTGGATTTGAGCTTCCGCGGCAAGTCGTGCCACCTGGGCGCGGATTTCAGCATCGCCATCTTTGAGCAAGCCCTGTAGAGCCGCCCAATGTTCGCGAAAGCCTTCTGGATTTTTGCGGCCCAATTGTCCCAAGCCCCATAAAGCATGGAGGCGAGGGTATTGCGAACTTCCTTCACCCGCGACTTTCGCCAAAGCCCCGAGCGCCCCTCGATTCACCAGCTCGAATTGCGCCTTTTGGCGGATGCGCAAGTCGGGAAACGCGAGCAGATCAACCAGCTTATTTTCGGGAAGATTGGTGAAATTTGCCGCGATGAGTTCGGTGGTTTTGTGATTATCGATGCCTCCCTTGGCGCGCACACGATAAATGCGTCCTTTCTCGGGCATGTTCCAACCGCCGACCCAATCGGAAAAATAAATGCCATCATTGGGACCAAACCCGACATCAGTCGGCCATGTATTCCAGACGAATTTCTGGCGATTAGTCATTTCGAAGCTGGCTCCATGTGGTTTCACTTCAAAGGACCAAATGCCGCCGGGGAAATCACAGATGAAAAAATGATTTTGGAAGGAGTCTGGTAATCCGGTGCCTGGATAGAAAGCAAGGCCGCTCGGGCCCTGGGCTGGGTTTCCGCTGTGTGGCAGCATTCCATCCTGGCCACCGTGCCAGAGATTTTCGATCACCCATGGCCCGAAGCCATTCATGTGCTGGTACGAGCAGCGCCAGCCGTAGTCCCCATCCCGCACCACGTAAATCAACCGGCAATTGTCCGGGCCAGCGGTGTCATTATCGCCCGCGAACAAATTTCCATGATCATCAAAGGCCAACTCTTGCGGATTGCGCAGTCCTACGGCGAAAACCTCGAGGTTGCTCCCGTCCGGATCGCATCGCAGCACTCCTCCCGTGTGTGGGAATGCAAAATGTTTGCCTTGTTCTTCAATATTGAATCCTCGGTCTCCAATGCTGAAATAAATTCGTCCGTCCGGCCCCATCGCGAGCCCGTGCAGGTCATGGCCGGTGACGCCGATATGCACGCCGAACCCGGAGTGCAATTTTTTCCCTTCATCCGGAATGCCATCCGCATTCGAATCGATAAAGCGCCACAAATCCGGTATGCACGAAAACCAAAGATTCGTTCCATGGGCGAGCACGCCGGCAGCGAGGCCGCTTTCGACCTGGTTGAAATTTTCGGCGATGGTCTGTGAGGATTGCGCGGAGGCTCCCAGCGAAGGGGCCGTGATCATCTGCAATCGCTCGGAATATTTTGTGAGGGCGCCAACGTTGGCGCCAAACGTATTCTCTAGAAATTCCTTTCGCTGTCCCACCGTTTCAAAAGAGAGATCCGCATGGAGCCAATTCGTATTTTGAGTGATGTCGAAAACGGAGTTGTTTAGCCGATGAGTCTCCGCGACGAATGCGCGACCGGATTCGTCGAAGCTAAAGCTGACGGGGTTTGAAAGCAGCGGTTCAGCCGCCCAGACACTTACTTCAAAGCCATCGGCAATGGTGAATTTTTTAATGGCGCTGGCTGCTTCAGGTTCAGTGGCGGCGAAAGCTGCCGGAAGAGCAAGAATGCAGAATATTCCGGAAAAAGGTTTGAACATGTTCGTGCAAACGAGATAACCAATTCGGCGCAAAAGCGCAAAGCATTGTTCTATTCCCGGAAGCAGTGCAGATTCGGGGGCAACCCTGATGCTCAAAAATGGTGCCGAGCCTTTAGATTTGCCCCATGAAAGTAGCTTTTGGGAGTTTGATGCTGGCGCTTGCGGTGGGTTGCGCAACGCACAAAGAGAAAAGAATTGAAACGCAGGTGGTCACCTTTCCAGACGGTGCCATTGTGCAATTCAACGGGCAGAATGCAGGACGAGCGCCCGCAAAAATTATCCTGCCTCAGGATGAAAATGGCCAGCTTACGGGTCGCGCGGTGGTTCGGGCCATTCCAAATACGAAACAGCAAAATCTCGTTGAGCAGGTCCGGGTTTTCGATCCAAATGAACGAAAAGATCCCGTTCCCAATCAAATAGTAATTGATATGACAATGCCATCCACGAATGCAACACCTCAGGAAATTGCAGCCGCGGTTCAGGATGAATCGCGTCCGAAGGTCCGGAAACGCGCACCTTACGTCTATGTCGAGCGTTCGAAACCAACCCAGGCCGTTGGATTAGATCGATACAATCCCGGTGAGCATTAACCTTGGCGAGGGTAACCGACTCTACTATTACCGCTCGGACAAACGATCCGAACTCCTCCGAATTGCCTCTTATTCAAACGGCGAGATTAAAAAATCCCCATTGCTAACCTACCTGATTCCCTTCTCGTGCTTCCACGCGCGTGTTAACATCGGGTTCCATGACAGTCATACGACCCATCCTGGCATTTACTGACGAGGATGGCTGGCATGCCGGAATCGGCGATCCAACCGTGCTCGGGTGGGTGACGGTGGTGGGCTACTTTGTGGCGGGCCTGCTCGCATTTCGAGCCGCATGGAAAGTGCGGCATGAGCCTGGCAAGCTGCGAGTGTTCTGGAGTTCGTTAACGCTGGTTTTGATTCTGCTCGGGATTAATAAGCAGCTTGATCTTCAAACGTGGCTGACAATCACCGCGCGCAGGTTGGCAGTTTGGGAGGGGTGGTACGGGAAGCGAAGGGCCCTCCAATTTGCGTTTATTATCCTGGTTACGATCAGTGGTGTTGTTGGGTTTAAATGGATGTGGAGCCTCGTGCAGGATCAAACTCGAGAGATGTGGTGGGCGCTTGCCGGCCTGTTTTTTCTGATGGTTTTTGTTGTCATCCGCGCCGCCTCATTTCACCATGTTGACCAGTTCCTCAAATACGATATTGGAGGATTTCGTTTAAATTGGATTTTTGAATTAGGAGGTATTTGCATGGTTGCGAGAGGGGCGTTCCTTGCTCGTCACAGTCGAGGTCGAAATCCAGACAGGCCCCATGATTCAAATCATGCCGTTGTTAAGCAATGATCCAGGATTGTTCAGTTCCAACCAGCCCGTTGCCTTTTTCGGGAACAATTTCCGAACCCGGATCGAAGCAGGCAACGAAACTTGAAAGAGCCAGCTTTGCTGATGGGTTGCGGGAGTTGAACCATCATTTATTGGAATCCAGCAGCGACTGCATACTCCTGTTGGATGAAGAAGGTTTTGCCCTGAACCTGAATCGACGCGCCCGGGATTTGCTCGAAATGCGCGAGGAACACTTAAAACGGCGCTGGCATTGGACGAGCCTGTTCCAAAACCTGAACCTGCAAAAACTTCCAGGCTCCCTCGCGGTTAAGAATAATTCAACGTTCGAAGCGAGTTCCAGCACGCCATCAGGCTGCACCAAATATTGGAGCTTCACATTCATTGCCCTGGCCGGGTCTGGGCAATTTCTGCTTTTGGCGCGGGACATGACCGGGCATGTCCAGGCGGAGAAAGCGCTCCGCCGAAGTGAAGAGGCATTCAGGAAAATTTTTGAGGAGAACCAAATTGGCATTTTGCTCGCAAACAGCCAGGGCCAAATTTTCAAGGCCAACAATGCACTATGCGCAATACTGGGCTTCAATGAACTCGAATTGATCGGGCGGGATCTTCAGTGCTTTACGGCGTCGGGACATCCAACCCCTCAAAGCCTTCAACGGCTTCTTTCCGGTGAACTGCGTTCTTTCGAATACGAGGCCATGCTGAGAACCCGGAATTCGAACCCGGTTTGGGCTCACGTTACCACCTCCCTCCTGCGGCATGTGGAGAACCATTCCACCTGCATTCTGCAGATGATCGAAAATATCCATGCGCGCAAACAGAGTGAAACGCAGGTGCTCGCTTACCAGGAGAAACTGCAATCGCTCGCTTCCGAGCTTTCCTTAAGCGAAGAGCGGGAGCGCCGTCGGATGGCCACAAACCTTCACGACCGTATTGGACAATCCCTCGCTTTTGCGCGCCTTAAACTGGGTGCGATGGCGCAGGCATATCCGGGCGCGCCCATTAACGAAGTGAGGGAGTTAATCGAGCAAACCATCATTGATACCCGCTCGCTCACCTTTGAATTAAGCCCCCCCGTTGTATATGAACT